>CAMNGG010000059.1 GCA_946537975.1 uncultured Treponema sp.
GCGCTCTTTTGAGATGTTCTTGTAAGCAGGACGGTAAATACGGCCGCCGCTGACAATTTCCTCAAGGCGGTGAGCAGACCATCCGGCAATTCGGGAAATTGCGAAGATTGGTGTAAAGAGCTCGCGAGGAATGTTGAGCATAGAATAAACAAGGCCTGAGTACATATCAACATTTGCGCAAATCTTTTTGTCTGACTGGTGAACATCCTGAATGATGGCCGGAGCAAGCTTTTCAATCAAATCATAAAGAGCAAACTCTTCGAGACAGCCCTTTTCTTTTGCAAGCTTTTTAGCCTTAGCTTTGAGCAGCACTTCACGAGGGTCGCTGATTGTATAAATTGCGTGGCCCATACCGTAAATGAGACCAGAGCGGTCGCCGGCCTCTTTTGTTGCAATCTTTCTCAGGTAGTTGCCGACTTCCTTTTCGCTTGTCCAGTCCTTTACGTTAGCCTTGATGTCATCCATCATTTCCATAACCTTGATGTTTGCACCACCATGGCGGCGTCCTTTAAGGGAACCAACGGCAGCAGCCATTGCAGAATAAGTATCTGTATCTGCAGAAGAAACAACGTGAACTGTGAGAGAAGAGTTGTTACCACCACCGTGTTCTGCGTGAAGAATCAAAGCCAGGTCGAGAATTTCAGCCTCGAGGCGAGTGTACTGCTTGTCTGAGCGGATAAGGCGGAGGAAGTTTTCTGCAGTAGAAAGCTCAGGTTTTGGGTTATGAATGAAAAGAGACTTGTTGTCGTAATAGCGGCGCTTTGCCTGATAGCCGTAAGCGGCGAGTGTAGAGAAGCGGGCAATCAGCTGAATACACTGCTTGATTACATTGCTTACGCTGCGGTTTTCAGGGTCCTCATCATAAGAATAGCTTGCAAGAACACCGCGGGCAATTTTGTTCATGATGTCGTTTGAAGGAGCCTTCATAATCATGTCTTCTGTAAAGTTTGCAGGAAGAACACGGCATTCGCCAAGATAGTTAGAGAAGGCTTCGAGTTTTGCCTTATTAGGAAGCTCTCCGAAAAGAAGGAGATAAGCGCACTGCTCGTAGCCGAACTGCTTGTTTTTTTCTGCGTCTTTAATGAGGTCTTCTACATTGTAGCCGCGGTAAACAAGGCGGCCAGGAATTGCGATTTTCTGACCATCCTTTAATTCGTAACCGACTACATCACCAATGCGGGTAAGGCCAACAAGTACACCAGTTCCGTTTGCATTACGGAGGCCTCGTTTTACATCATATTGCGAGTAGAGCTTCTGATCGATAGGGTCATTGTGGACAGCCAGTTTTTCCAGATTCTTAAGAATTGCTGCTTCAGATTTGTTAGACATCATTGCCTCCGTAATATAAAGAAATGCATAAAGTTTATGCGGGTTTTTGCATATTTATACAATAAAATTACATAATTATACGGATTATGCAAAAAAAATGCAATCATAAAAGTAAAAAAAATAATGCAGAAATATATTTTCACATCTATAATTATATATAATTATGGATGACAAAAAATTTTACGGATTAATTACATTTATATTTGGAATCATAGGGTTCATATGTTCTGTAATTATGATTACAATTTTAATTATTGGTATTAAGAATACTAAGAGTTTTGGTAACCTTCTATACATATATTGTTCTTGTGTAATTATGCTGTGTTTTATTTGTAATAGATATCTGTATAAAAAAAGCGAAAAAAGTAGATTATCTACATTCGGATCATTATTTGGAATTTTATCAATAGTTCCAATAGTCTTGTTTCTTATTACTTTTTTCATAGTATTATTCCTAGGGGCATATTTGATAAATTATACTCCGCATATTTTTTAAGTAAATGTTTAAAAATTTTAAGAATATTATAGTTCAAATATACAAAAAGAAGTGGCGTATCGATGAGTAAACGAAATATTTTTACATGTGCAGTTTATATTTCTTTTTTTCTCTTTATCGGTTTTTTTGTTTTATTTTTAGTTGATAAGATAAGCCTGGTTTTTGTTTTAGGTATTATTGTTTTGATTATTATTATGAAATTAATGATTATGAGCGTGCAATACAGTACATAGTAAAACTTATAAATAAGAAATCTATTTCATTAAGATTTGAGAATTGGATTATCGAGTTTTTTGTAGAGAAAAAAATTGTTAATCACCAGTATCAAATTGCAGCGAAAAATGCGATGAGATTAGCAAATTTGGAAAATTTAAGTACAAAGAATAGAGCGGAACTTCTAAGAATGCTAGATTACATAAAAACAAAAGTATGATTTCCACTCTATCGGTATCAAAACTTCTTCCCACAAATACGGATTTGTAGGACTTAAAAGAAAAAAAACTTGTTGTTATGTAACGAAAGTTGTATAATTTTAGTTACAAGGTAAGTTTGTGAAAGAAAATACATTAATCAAATTAATAGAACTTCGTATTTCAGACTCAAAACCAGGGTATGTTTTTTCTGCAATAGATTATACCCATATTGCAGAATTAAATACCGTTCATCAAATTCTATCCAGACTCGAAAAAGACGGAAAAATTAAAAGAGTTATGCAGGGCCTTTATTATGTTCCACGATTTAGTGAACTTTTGCAGGAATACGAAGAACCATCCCCAAATGAAATTGCACATGCCATTGCAAGAAAAAACCGTTGGTCCATTGTTCCTGAGGGCAATACAGCGCTTAACCAGTTAGGACTTTCTACTCAGGTTAGTGCAAAATGGAGCTATATCAGTTCCGGGCCATATGCAGAATTTTCTTATAAAAATATTGCGATTGAATTTAAGCACAGAACAACAAAACAGATTTCCGATATGAGTTATAAAACAAGTCTGTTAATTCAGGCCTTAAAATCACTTGGAAAAGATAATATCAGCACAGAAGATTTATCAAAATTATCAGAACGTTATACAGCAGATGAAAAAGAAAAAATACTAGAGGAATCTCGTTATATCACATCGTGGATTTATGACAAAATAAAGATAATTTGTAAGAAGTGAGGCATTTGATGTATAGAATTGCAAAATATAGTGAAGATGAACTTAGAGTTCTTTTTAGAAATACTTCTATTAAATCCGGTCTGAACGAGGCAATTATTGAAAAAGATTTTTGGGTGTGTCTTATGCTTGATTATCTTTTTCACAAGTGCGAATACAAGGATGCATTTACTTTTAAGGGAGGGACAAGTCTTTCCAAATGCTTCGGTCTGATTAAGCGTTTTTCTGAAGATATTGATTTAATTCTGGACTGGCGTATTTTAGGCTATGGATTAAATGAACCTTGGGAAGAAAGAAGTAATTCAAAGCAGGATAAATTTAATAAAGAAGCAAATACAAAGGCTGAGCTTTTCTTGAAAGATACATTACTTCCTGTCTTACAAAATGATTTTCACAAACTACTCAATTTTAAAGATGCCTTCTATATTGATGAAACTGATGCTCAGACTATCTGTTTTAAATATCCTGCAATTTATAAAGATGATTCAATTTTACAGATAATACGACTTGAAATCGGAGCACTGGCTGCATGGACTCCTTCTATGATAAAAACTGTAAGAGCATATGCGGCAGAATATTATCCAAATATTTTTGAAACTGGAACAACGGATGTGCGTTGTGCTTCCGTTGAGCGTTCTTTTTGGGAAAAGGCAACGATTTTGCATCACGAGGCAAATAGACCTGAGGAACTTACTATGCCCAAAAGATATTCCAGACACTATTATGATCTTTATGTTATTGCACATTCTGAATATAAGATTTCTGCATTTGAGCAAAAAGATTTACTTAAAAAAGTAGCAGCTTTTAAGATGAAATTTTATCCCAGAAAATGGGCAGAATATGAAAATGCAAAAATAGGAAGTCTAAAACTTGTTCCACCAGAATATCGTCTTAAATTGTTGAAAGAAGATTATAAAAATATGGAAAAAATGTTTTATTCAGATTTTCCTGATTTTGATAGCCTGATAGATTATATTTATGAACTTGAAAAAGAAATAAATTCGATATGAGTACAGTAATGGCTTACTTACAAGTTCACGGCTAAAGAACTAGACGAGGAGACTGGACTTTATTATTATGGAGCTAGATACTTAGATTCTAAGTATTCAATGTGGATTTTTACAGACCCGGCATTGGGGGAATACATCCCAAAAGCACCAGTAGACGAGGAGGCCAGAAAATATAACCAGAATTTACCTGGTATGGGCGGTGTGTTTAATCACATCAATAACAATTTGTACCACTACGCGGCCAATAATCCGGTTAAGTATACAGACCCGAATGGAATGGAAGACGATATACCTTCTTTTGAAGAATTAAATAATCAATACGAAAAGACTTTAGACAAATTTTTAAGACTGTGTGATATTTCTGATAACTTTTCAGATACAACAAGTCTTATTACTACCGGAAAAAATAAAATTGAAGATGTATTATCTGGTATGTAATGTCAGAATCATACAAAAATCAAAATGATGAACAGAGTGAAAATCTTCAAAAACTCGATTCAGTAAAAAACGATTTAGGCGCAATTTCTGCATTTGCAATCAAAAAATACGGAAGTAGTCATGCAAAAATAGGCGTAGCATTAATAAAAATAGGATTGTTTGAAAAAAGATTAGAATATCAAATAGAATTAAACAAAATTGAAAAGGAAATGGAAAAAAATTATCCAGATCAATATGAAAATAAAATCCATCCAGTACATAAATTTAGTGGTGGAGGCGCTATAGCTTCATGGTAATTGCTTTTGGAATTATAGAATTATTGTTCATTTTGTTATGCATTTATACATATTTTAGCATTTATTACTCAATAATACATTATGATAAAAATTTTCCAACAGGATTAATAATATTTTATCTAGTAAAACCAAAGGAATTTTTATGTAAAATACATAATACTGAAGTAAGGAAGCAAATTGAAAAGAAATTGAATATGTTTTATTGTTATTTTTTCTTGATGTTATTCTTTGATATTATTTTTGTAATTATTCGATGAAGGTGTTTATGAAAATTAGAAATATTATGTTCTTAACTTTCTTGATATTATTTTCGCTTACAGGATGTTCAAATAACAAGATATATATAGAAGATGAGAATAAACTGTTATCTGAGGAAGATATTTCAAGTATTTCTCATATAACAACAAAAAATTATAAGTTTTATGTTTTTATATCAAACGAATACACATTTGAAAATGATTATACATTTATGTCAAATGATTTTATAAATAAACATGTTATAAATCAAGACAATTTGATAATGTATTACATTGGAATGGAAAAACATGTAATCAATATACAAATTACTGACTGTGTCCAAAGAAAAATATCTCAATATAGATTAGATAAAGCTGTTTCTATTATGTCAAATAGTTTTAAAAAATCAGAGTTTGCAAAAGGTATTAATGATTCAATACTATATTTAGATAATAAATAAGAGCTTTGATTTTGTTTAACTGAGTTCCCACAAATACGGAGTTGCTTAATTATGAATAAAAAATATTTTGCATGTGTTGTGATTTATTTTCTTGTATTTTCTATATGCTTTGGAGAGAATGAACATAATCAATCTTTATATGAATTGAAATTATACTATAATCCACTTTCAGCCTATTCAGAAAAGAGTTTAGAACAGGTGAGAAACGGTGCATATGAGAATTCGATATCCCATGTTCTGACAAAGAAACAGGTGAATAACATATTACAAACTATCAATAAAAAAATGAAAAAAATAGAAGATTTCATGCTTCCAAATGGAATCTCATATGTCGATTTTTCAATTAATAAAAACATGCATTCATTTGGAGAAATTATCGACTCGAAACAAAAAATAATAATTTATTTTAGCTTTGATGAAGTAGAATCACAATATATGATAATAAATGATTGCTTATATCTAAAAAATCAATACATATATGATTTAATACGAGATGATATAATCTTTTTTCAAGAAGAACATGATAAAAAAAAATGAAATAAAGAAAAATGCTAGAGAGTTTTATCCTTGATGTATAGTATTTCATTTATCTGTAAAAAAAATCGTATTCCCACAAATACTAATTTGTGGGAAGAGAAAAAACAAAAAACTGTATTAGTAAAGCAAGTTGATAATTATACAAATCGTGTTATAATAAAAAATAAGTTTTTTTGCGAAAGGAGGTACAGATGCTTGTACTATCTGCATATTATGATGGTAACTCGGTAAAAACGATAGATGATTATAAATTCTCAAAAAACCAAAAGCTGATGATTACTGTTTTGGATGAAAATGAAATACATAAGTCAAGTGAAATAAAAGTTTTACGTGGAAGTCTTTCACAATATTCAAATCCTCAGTTAATTAAAAAAGAAAAAGAAGCATGGGCCCATGCAATGAGGGATA
This sequence comes from uncultured Treponema sp., assembly GCA_946537975.1. Taxonomy (GTDB): domain Bacteria; phylum Spirochaetota; class Spirochaetia; order Treponematales; family Treponemataceae; genus Treponema_D. Next base: position 6,369 of record CAMNGG010000059.1, read on the forward strand.
AACATGGTATACGTTGATGCAAATGTATTTCTTCGTTTTATACTGAATGACAATAAAGAAATGGCTGATTATGCAGAAATCCTCTTAAATAATCATGAAGCCTTTTTATTACACGAAGTAATTGCAGAAATGGTATATGTATTAAACAGCGTGTACAATATCAAACGTAAAGATATCAGCAATGAACTTACAAAATTACTTGCCTATACAGAAACTGATGATAAAGCTGTAATCATTCAAGCCTTAAAAGATTATTCTCAAACAAAACTAGATTTTGTTGATTGTATCCTACTTTCCTACTCAATGGTTCAAAATATTGAAATTGCCACATTTGATAAAAAACTGGTAAATAAGATAAAAGCAAAAAAACAATAATAAATTATCGAAAGAATAAAGTACTATTATTTAGTCCCATTTGAAACATTATTAACATCACTACATATCCGTTGGATTTATTTTCTCCTTTTCTCATTATTTATATTCGCCGATATAAAAAAAATATTTGGAGGCGAATATGAATTCAGAAGAAATGAACTTAATTAAAAACAAAATGCAGGAATGTCTACTCCCAGAGCAAATGAAAAAGCTGGAGGCTGCATTATCCAGTATGCTTGAAGACGACGGAAGTAAAAGCAGGCAAAAAATCGAAAGAAAAAATCTAATAAAACAATTTATCGCAGCAAAACGAATAGAGGGCTGTTCAAAACGCACTGAAGAATATTATTTTACGACATTAAGATATTTTCAGAAAACGATAAAATGTAATGTTTGCTCTGTAACTACCGAAACAATTCGTGAATATTTGATTAATTACCAGAAATTAAACAACTGTTCCAATGTAACTCTTGATACAGTGTTCGGGTCAGGCGAAAAAAGCCATGTAGCGCCAGTCGGAAAAAGCCAAATTTTGACAAACGAAAAGAACCAAAACTACCCGAGTTATA
>CAMNGG010000060.1 GCA_946537975.1 uncultured Treponema sp.
GATTTACGTTCAGGATTTTCTGCGCGGCTACGTAAGCATTGATTTTTCGGGAAACATCGTTGTAATAAAAACTTTCCCTGGCCACGCAAATACTGTCTGCAATGCAATTGATAATCTTAACATGGACGAAGTACTCGGCACCGTTGCCGGCGACAACTGTATGTTTGCCTGCCTCCGCGAAGGCGTTACCGGCGACGAGTTTATGGAGAAACTCAAGAAGCATATACCGGGGATTGAGGATTAACGTTTTTTGAGGTAAAGTAACCTCATGCAGTTTACAAGTACACGTAACAACAATTTAAAGGTGAGTTTTTCTCAGGCAGTGCGGGATTGTATTCCGGACGATGGAGGAGTTTTTGTGCCTTCTTCTATCGAAGATATGCGCCGCTGGATTTATTATATTGATGAAACTACGCCCTTTGCTTCTATCGCGGGCTCTTTGACTTCCGCTTTGATGCACGAAGAATTTTCTCCTATTATTTGTGAAACTATTGCTACTGCGGCATTTCCTGTGTCGCCGCTTGTCCGCCAGCTGGACGGCAGTCTTTTTATGATGGAAATGCATCACGGTTTTACCGGCTGCCACCGCGACTATGGTGTTTCCTATCTGGTTTCTTATCTTGAGACAACTTTACAGCTCAAAGGTGGAAAGGCTGTATTTGTTGATTTTACTCACGGCGGCCTTGGTGCCCTTATGTCTAAGCTTCTTAAGGGGAAGAAAAATATTAAGGCTGTGCTGGTTTACAAAAAAGGAACTGTCCGAGGTCTTGATGAAGAATCTCTTGTCTGGAACGGTGGAAATATTTATCCGGTCGAAATGGAAGGCAGTGAGGCTGATATAAAGGCGGCAATTTCAAAGGTTTTTGCTGACCGAGAGTTTGTTCAAACTAACGGGTTAACTGTGGCTAACACAACGAATGTCTGCCGTCTGCTTGGACAGATTTTCTTCTTTCCATATTCCTTTGCTCAGGTTAAGAATAAATTCAATGGTGAGATTTATTATGCTATGGGGGCTGGCAATTATGGTTCTCTTATGGCGGGGCTTTATAGCTGGCGTTTTGCTTTACCGGTAAACGGCTTTTATGTTCCGTCAACATCTGCTCTGGCCCGCAGTGCAAATGGGGCTCCTGTAGTTCTTGATTCACTGGTTGATTTGAAGGTCCGCGGAGAAGCCAATCCTGCTATTCCGGCTAATCTTGAACGTCTTGAATCCTTCTTTGGAAAAAATGAACTGATGATGAGAAACTTTATTTTTCCTTGTGATGTCAGTGATGCCCAGCGTGATACGGCCGCAAAAGAACTTTATATGAAGTATGGAATTTTTGCAGATAAGGAAACGGCTTCAGCTTATGCGGTTGTAAAAGAGAATTGCAGTGAGCTTTATGATGAAGACGGAGCCTTTATTCTCTGTGCTTATAATCATCCTTCGCTTTCTTCTGATTACTGCCGCCATGTTATTGGTGAGGCCCCACAGATGCCTGATGAAATCAGAGCAAGCTTTGTGCCTGTAGAATTGAAGCGCCCTTCCGTGAGCGGTGCTTCAGAACTCAGAAAGATTGTAGAAGGACTGTGGAAATAACCGTCATCCCGGCAAAAAAACCGTCATCCCGACGCAGGTCGGGATCTAGAGATTTATTCAATTATTGTAAATCTATGTTATTTGATGGTGTAGTTGGGCGAGGTATTATGACGTCATGGAAAAGAAGAATCTTGTTAAGCGCATTTTAATGTCGCTCTTTGGTGTAATAATCTGTGCCATCAGTGTAGGCATTTTTAAGATTGCCGCCCTTGGTGTAGACCCCTTTCAGTCTTTTATGGCCGGCCTGGATGCTCTTGTGCCAATCAAGTTTGGTACTTTGTATGTAATTGCGAATGCGGTACTTTTTATTTTCATGCTGATTTTCGACCGCCACTACATTGGAATCGCAACTTTTATAAATCTCTTTTTGCTGGGCTATATCACACAGTTTACTTACGAGTTTTTGCAGACAGTGATAGTTGAGCCTGCAATTTGGGTGCGAGTGCTCTGTCTGGTTGTCGGCGTTGTGATTATCTGCTTTGGTTCAGCTTTTTACATGACTGCCGACCTTGGTGTTTCAACTTATGATGCCGTTGCCCTGATTATCGTGAACACCTGGAAGCGCGGAAAGTTCCAGTATGTGAGAATTATTACAGACGTAGTTTGCGTGCTGCTCGGTGTGGCTCTCTTTTTGATTTCCGGCGGGGCAGTTCGTGGCATTATCGCAATTGCCGGAGTCGGTACAATCATCACCGCCTTTTTTATGGGCCCTCTGATTGAGTTCTTTAATGTGCATTGTGCCAGACCGATTTTGAATAAGTAGGGAGGGGGAAGTCTCCCCCTGCGCCCGCACTTCGTTGCGGGCTACCCTCTCGCCTAGGGCTGCCGCCCTAAAACCCGCTTTAAATTCTGGAGGAAATAGAAATGAACGAAACACTTAAAGTATTAGAAACCCGACGCAGCTGCCGCAAGTTTAAAAGCGAAATGCTGCGTGAAGAAGATTTGAACGCAATCATCCGAGCCGGAACCTTTGCGCCAACTGGAATGAATAAACAAACACCAATCATAATTGCCGTTACAAACAAAGAGCTCCGCGACAAAATCAGCGAAGAAAACAGAAAGATTGGCGGCTGGGATGCGGGTTTCGACCCATTTTACGGTGCGCCTGTAATTCTGATTGTTCTGGCAGATAAGGGAGTTAGTCCTAACTACATTTACGACGGCTCACTTGTTATGGGAAATCTTATGAATGCCGCAGAAGCTCTTGGAATTGGTTCCATCTGGATTCACCGTGCAAAAGAAGAGTTCCAGAGCGACTTTGGAAAGAAGCTGCTGTCGGACCTGAATATTGAAGGCGACTTCGAAGGAATCGGCCACGTTGCCCTGGGGTATGTGGATGAAGGCGGCGTAAAGCCGGCAGCACCACGCAAAGAAAATTATGTTTATTGGGTTAAATAGAAGATAAGACAGATTGTTGACTTAAATCATTGACATTTGTCGATTATCTGTTATATTTAAAGAAAAGGAACACCGCAGAGGTGTGGCTGTCTCCTTTTGGCATTTGTTAAAAGCCTACTCGGTTTAGCGACACGCGGGTAGGCTTTATTTTTTTGCTTTCTACAAGATTACTTGAAGAGAGCGAGTGCATTTACAAGCAAAGTCAGAACAGCAATAACAATGATTGCTTTTTCATAGT
>CAMNGG010000061.1 GCA_946537975.1 uncultured Treponema sp.
TTTGCAGTTTGTTGAGCCATTGCATTCATATCGTGCCACCATCCAGATTTTCTACTTTTTGTGCGGACTAATTTAGTCTCTTACAAACCTTGCGCCCCAGTGCGGGCGTCCACATAACAACTGGTTGTACCGCAGGCAGCTTGACTGCCTGTCGGCTACGAACCTTTGTTATGCTTTTTTTCTATTTCATTTAATTTCTTTTTTATTATTTTTTCAAGTTCCGATTCATCACTAATTATTTTTTCTTCTTCTTTTGTATTTCTTGATTTTCTTTCAACAAATTCTTTTCCTGTATAACTATATTCTACAAAATTTTTATTACTTCCTATTCCAAAACAAATTATTTCATTTTGTTCAAGCTTTTTTATATATTTTGAAATATTTTCTATTTTTTTGATTTTTAATATTTTATAATTATTATCCTGCATGTAAATTTCTACTTTGTTCTTTCCCGGGAAATTAGAAAGAAAGGAATAAACCGCAAAACTTAATAATGCAATGCTTATCAGAAGATATACCAAATAAATTATTAATTCTTTTTTTATTCTATCCTTTACCTGAAAATTTCCATAATTGTCATAAGCAATTATTATTTGAGCACCATTTCTATATTCATTTACGATGGAATTATTTATACGGTCTATAATCATCCAATTGAACGTTACATTATTTTCATATTTTATTCCTTCGATTTCATATTCAAAATAAACGGTGCAATAATGGGACCGTCTGGAATGTGTATACTTTACATCTTCTATTTTTGCATTTATTTCTTGGGATTTAAATAATAAACTAGCGTTTATAAATTCTTTATAAATACAGAAAGCAGAGCTGATTGAAAATAGAATAATTAATAAAAAATCCGTTATATACCTATATACTTTTTTCATTTCTTTCTTAAAGCACCCCAGTGCGGGTGTCAGCATAACAATTGGTTGTACCGCAGCGGGCTTGACCCGCTGTCGGCTACGAACCTTTGTTACACGAAAATATTTCTTATACAATATTTTCTTTTTTATTATCTCTTAAAAGAAGTTAATGTTTATTTTCTAGAAGCAGTACTTTCATTCTTTTTTGTGAACAATCTAAAGCGACGAATGTCGCGTACTACCGCTACCTTGCTTTACCCGAAAGTCTAAATAATTTTTTCAGCAGGCTTGACCTGCTGAAAAAATATTCAAAAATATTTTTATTTTACAATTACAAAAATTCCATTTTCAATTGAAAAATACTCATTCTTGTAAGTTTCCCAATCTGTCTTAGATTGATATGCCGCAAGACCATTTTTTAAACTTGAAGGCAACAGAGCAGTTTTAGGAGTATACAATGGATCTGAGAAAATTTGATTTAAAACATTAAAAGCTGTTTCGATTCCATCTTTATTTTCACTAATTGAATAACATGATGAAATGAATGCACTAATAACAAGATCACGTATGTTTTCATTGATATCTGTGAACTGTTTGCCCCATGTGGTTTGTATAATACCATCAACAGTTTCAGCTTTTACGATAAAATTATTTTCCTCGGAATAATTAAATGTAATTTTTCCAGATGAATAATCTTTCATAAATGTTTTTGCTCCATCAGCTTTTACCCATGTAAAAACTCTCATAGGAACAACCATTGCAACACCTGTTTCTGCTTCAAAAGCTGACGGTTCAACCTTGGTTGATTCACAACTTGTAAAGCAGAAAACAAGTAATACACTTAATAAAATTGAAATTTTTCTAATAGTTTTCATTCTTCTTCCTCCATTGAAAACTTTTTTTTGTTATCGAACTTTTCTTACAACCTGCAAGCTGCCCAGTGGGCTGTCCGTGTAACAATGAGTTAAACCGCGCAGGCCTTGAGCCTGTGTCGGCTTTGAACTTCTTGTTATGTGATATTCTACTTCAAATACCCACCGTAGCACCAGCCGACAGTACCGGGTTTTATTGGGTTACCGTCACAGTCTGTTGCATCAAACTGCACTTCTACCTTTACCCAGTTGCTGTTTATGCCGTCTATTTTTTCGGCTTTACCGAGTTCCAAAATTCTTAAATGAGTTCCGGCAGACATTACAGTTAAAACCGGTGTTGAAGTATTTTCTCCTGTACGCAGTTTCAGATTTTCTTTTACAGTCATGCGTTTATGTTGGGCTACATTTGTATTGGTAATTCTTTTTCCATTCTCAGAATAATCACAAGAACCGTCACGATGTTTAGGAAACTTTACTTTTGATAGATTGCATTGATTATTTTCAAACAAATTACAAAGTTCATTTATAACAGTATCATCTACATAGGCAAGCGTAATTATATGTTTTCCTGTTGTCTTATTATCTATACTTAAATAATCGCCATCAATTTTAATTGTAAATTTCTCTATCTGCCTTTTACTATCTATAATCACTGAATACCATTGAAAAGTTTCATAACTGGAAAGTGGGTTGTCGCTAAGTCCAAAAGCAATTCCGTCACATTCATATATTTCGTCAGACTTTTTTTCGATATTTGTAAAATCAATTTCATCACTATTATGTAATTCTATACCTATATTTGTTACTATAGCATAAAAAGGTATATCATTATTTAAATATGAAGCTACAGCTTGAATTCTATACAGATTATCAATTACTTCATATTCTTCCAAAGTATCCCTATTTTTTGAATAAAGTATATCTAAAAAGTATGCAGGAATTGCTTTTTTTTCAAAGCCTTTTTCTGTATAAGTAATTATTTTTTCTGGCAATTTTGTATTACATTGCATTAATTCCAAATAAGCTAAGGAAATGAAATTTCCAGTATTTGCATCCTGCATGCACATAAAATAATTATCATCTACAATGTTTCCATATATAACACTATGATTCGAGCTAATTATTTCTCCTTTTTGTATTTTTAATTCTCTTTCATTTTTTGAATAACCAACATTATCTTTTATAACTCTATATTCAAAAGTATGTGCAGAGAAACAATAATTAATTGAAAATAAAATTATTATAAAAATTAATTTTTTCATTCTTACTCCAAGCGCCCCAGTGCGGGCGTCCACATAACAACTGCTTAAACCGCAAACCGGCTTGACCGGTTTGTCGGCTTTGAAGCTTTGTTATGACATATATATATCTTATACAGAATTATATTTCTTAAATCCCATTTTTCTTTAAGAAAATTCTGTACAACCATTTGAAGCGTATGCTTCTATTATTATACTTTTTCTAAGCGGCGTAAAGCCGCGTTCTACCGCATCTTCGCGTAAACCCTAAAGTTCAATTTCATTTTAGAAAGCAAGCTCGACTTGCTTTCTAAAATATTCTATATTTGAATTTCGATAATGGTTTGAAATTCTTCTTCCTCTCTTCCTTCAATACTTAGATTGCCTTCAATATAAAATTCATATTTTAGCTTTCCAACTTTTTTAACTTCATTTATTTGTATCCAACCAGCAAAAATATTTTTATCTGCTAATTCTCTAAGGCAATCAATTGTTTTTATTTCAGTTCCATCGGAATAATTATAAAATTCAATTTTTCTCATGGTGGAATCCGGATTGATTAAAATACTATCTTCTACATCTTCAAATGGATTGTAAGATACTACTTCTCTTACAATTGAAAGATCTTCATAACTTCTGTATTCAAATCTTGTTCCTCCACCAGAAGTACTCCAAACTTTTATCAAATAATCTTTTGTCCATTTCACGTCATGGCATGCCCAGCCAGGCTCACATTCAGCTATTATTTTTATAGATTCCAAATCATAAAGCGTCATTAGATATGCTTTAGCTTTATCAGGTTTGTGATAAACAAGCATTTTTTTATTGTCTGGAGAAATGTAGAAATCCTTAATGTATTCCCAATTTTTAAAATTTGTAATTTGATTATTATTTTCATCATAAATTTGTTGAGAGTATGATTTCCCATCAATTCGATATTTTGGTTCTTGTGAAAAAGCAAAAGAATAAATAAACAACAATATAAATATTAAAAATACTTTTTTCATTTTTCCTCCAAAAGCAGGCCAGTGCGCCTGTCGTCATAACTAGCGTTTTAAACCGTAAAAACGGTTTTGCCGAAGGCAAAATTGGCGCAAAAGTTGCGGTGGCGCAAAGCCACGAAAAGCAACT
>CAMNGG010000062.1 GCA_946537975.1 uncultured Treponema sp.
GCTTTTCGTGGCTTTGCGCCACCGCAACTTTTGCGCCAATTTTGCCCGTTGGGCAAAACCGTTTTTACGGTTTAAAACGCTAGTTATGCTGACGCCCGCATTGGGGCGCTTTGGAGAAAAGAAGTGAAAAAAAAGATTTTAATTAAGTTGATTTTCTTTTTGTGTTCAATTACTTGTTTATTATCATGTAAATCACGAAAAAGTAATACAGAAGAAATAAAGTTTCCTTTTGTTACAAAACAATGTGTAGATAATGAAATAATTTCAACTTATTTGAAAGGAAAATTATTAACAAAATATGATGAACTTCCATCTGAATTCAATGATCCATTAGTTTTTGAATGTGAATCTAACTATTATTATAATAATGAAAAAAGAACATCAACATATCAATTAATATACGTAGGAACAAAATTACTTGAGAATCCTAATCCCAACTTTGATACAAATATAGAATTTGCACAAGCTACAACAAATGAACTAAAACTTATCTGCAGAAGTAAAGAACTGGATAAATATTTAATTTCTTGTTCTACAGTTTTACCACAAGAATATAATGGATATTTTTATTTTCTTCCTGGAATGCTGTTAAATACTACCATGAAATATTTACATTTTGTAGATATTCATGAATATGATTATAAATGGTTGTATCATCATACAGTAGATGAAGATCCAAATGATCCGGATTGGGCACCTGGATTTTCAAAAGTTTTCTGGGATGTATATATTAATACGGAGTTAACATCTTATCCAGAAATTCTCGATAACCCAATTATCCATAACGGAATACAACATGAAAGCCGTACCGAAATAATTTATGACGGAATAAAATTTGAATTATTTTTCCAACCAAACTTCAAAAAATATTTGGAAGAAGAATGTAAGATTGGTGATAAGATTTATTATTACTTAAATGTTGAAGGTTGTAATTTCTTTACAAAATCATATAGTGCTTATGTTCGAGATTTTTCAATAAAATCCCCTGAAGAAATAATAGATGAACGCATAAATCTTATAAAAGAACAATTAAATATAAAATAGCATAACATGCAGTTCAAATCCGACAAACCAGTCAAGCTGGTTTGCGGTTTAACTGCGTAGTTATGGCGACAGGCCACTGGCCTGCTTTTTTAGGAGGAAATAATGAAAAAAGTATTTTCAATAATTTTATTTATGTTTTTTGTTCTGCATACATTTGCAGATGAGCCTTTATTAATTCCAGAAAACTATAAAATTTATTCAGAAAATGAACGATATTTTCTAGACTGTAATACTAAAGAAAATATTACCATATGCTATGAAATTCCATATATTGAAGATAATGACGAAGTTGAAATTGATTATATATGTGAACCAGAGAATCTTGCTATAGAGAAATGGAAAATAACTGAATGTGGATTAAATGCATATATTTCAAATAACGGTGAATTTTGTGTATTAGATTTCCATGGCGAACTAGTTCCTACTAACGTTTACAAAAACTATGTTTTATTTAAAGTTTATAAAAACGGAAAAGAGCATGGAAAAATTCTACTTTCCGATTTAGTTCAGAAAAAAAGGAATTTACAAAAAACGGTTTCACATAATTATTGGGGAAAAATTAAGTTATTCGAAGATAATGGAATTTTATTTGAAACTGTCGAAGGTGAAAAATGGTTCGATTTTTCTTCGAATAAAATTGTCAAAAAATAGAATAAAAAAAAGGAATATTTTAGAAAGCAAGTCGAGCTTGCTTTCTAAAATGAAATTGAACTTTAGGGTTTACGCCGCTTAGGAAAAATATAATAATAGAAGTGTAAGCTTCAAAAATTTGTACAGAAAATTTCATAAAAAAAAATATTTATGAAATCTAATTTTGTATAAGAAATATATTTGCCATAACAAAGGTTCGTAGCCGACAGGCAGTCAAGCTGCCTGCGGTACAACCAATTGTTAGGTTGATGGCGCACTGCGCCACTTATTGTTAATAAGGTAAATCTTCCGACATTTTTTCTCCGAAATGGAAAAATCTTAGGAGGATTTTATGGCAAAGACAACTGTTAAACCTGGTAACCCTTATTCTGGAGAAGGTGGAAGAATGCCTTCTACAACTGGAAAACCAAGTGGTGGAAATCGTGGAAATAATCCACCAAGCGGAGGAAAAAGTTCATCTGGAAATTCTGGTAAGAAATAGGTCAAATTATTTCTGAAATCAACAGAGTTGTTTTTTTACAGCTCTGTTGTGTAATACTTGTTCTTATCAGAGGTTAATATGTTTGACAGTGAAACTTGTTTAAGTAAAAGTACAGGACAGCCTTTAAAAAGTTATGAGAATGAATTAGAGGCTGAAGACGCAATTGGATATGTAAAAGCAGCTTATGGAAATGAGCAGGTGAAATATTTGTGTCAGAAATGTGGATACTGGCATTTGTCGCCTAAAAACCGTCAGACTCCGAATCATAAAAGTTATTGTCTTGATTCCAATGGCCGTCCAAAACAGGCATATCCTACACGAGAATCGGCACTCCGTAGGGCTGAGATAATATATGAAGAAAGAGGTACTCAACTTTATGTATATCACTGTGCAGATTGCGACGAATGGCATTTGACTCATAATCCTGAGAGTTTCTAAAACATACTTGCAATTATACTTGTGCAGTTGTATACTAGGAATTGGAGGTGCTGTATATGCCACAGTTATCTTTATATTTGACACAGGAACAGCTTGCAAAAGTTGAAAATGAAGCTCATGCGGACAAAATGTCTTTGTCAAAATGGGTTGTAACACAGATAATAAACAGAATAGAACCTCGTTATCCAGACGGCTGGGCAGATTTGTTCGGCTCGGTTCATGATTCTTCGTTCATCCGTCCAGCGCAGCCACAACTTGAGCAGAGAGAGGCTTTCTGATGTATTTTGTGGATACTAACACCTGCATTTACTTTATGAATGGAAAATATCCTTCTGTAAAGGAAATGTTTTTGTCTATTTCTCCAAAAGAAATAAAAATTCCTGCAGTTGTAAAGGCAGAACTGCTTTTAGGAGCTTATAAAAGTCAGACGAGAGAACAGACTGTGAAGAAAGTCAAGAACTTCCTAAAACCTTTTGAGATAATTTCATTCACAGATGATATGACAGAAGATTATGCAGAAATCCGTGCAGAATTGGAACTTTCAGGAAAAACAATAGGTGCAAATGATTATTTCATAGCTACAACTGTAAGAAGTAAAAAAGGAATACTTGTTACTCATAATGTAGGTGAATTTTCTCGTGTGATTAACTTAGAAATAGAAGATTGGGTAAAAGAGTAATAAAAACCTAACATGGTTTTCAAAGCCGATAAAAACTTTGTCACAAAAGTTGCTCTTCGTGGCTTTACGCCACCGCAACTTTTGCGCCAATTTTGCCTTCGGCAAAACCGTTTTTACGGTTTAAAACGCTAGTTATGGCGACAGGCCACTGGCCTGC
>CAMNGG010000063.1 GCA_946537975.1 uncultured Treponema sp.
ATTATCCAATAAAGAAGTTAAATTTAATAGAACCGCCAGAATTTTCCATTATTCAACAAAAAATTCAATCTGATGCAAATAACTTTATTGATACACTCAATCTAGATGACAAGATAAAACGAGAGTTAAAACAAAAATATGAAATTCCGTGGACAATGGTTGATAGTGGCGGAATAAACTTAAATCTCGATTTGCATTTTGAGCAAAACGGAATACATTATAATTGCGACTTTAAAAGTGGTTTTAGTTCTAATGAAAAAGGAAATACAAACAGACTTTTACTTGTTGCTAGTATTTTTAATTATCTTGGGAAAAACGAAAAACAAATAATTTTTGTTCGTCAAAAAGAATCTGAGAATAATCATTACCTACAAACTCTAAAAAATTCAAAATATTGGACGGTTTATTGTTCTGATGACTGTTATAAAGCAATAAAAGAGTTTACAGGTTTTGATTTAAGGAATTGGCTCAATGAAAATGCACAGTGGCAAGATGACATAAGTGAAGGATTCAGAAAACATCTAGAGCATAATGACCTTCTTAAATACTTGACATGGTAGTATATGTATAGTATTTTATCTTAAGTAATTGCTTAAGAGGGAAAAGACTATGCATGATACATTATGTTCTTATTACACAGATTCTGAAGACATAACAAATTATATGGCTTCAATGCTTGAAGTTAACGATGGTGATGTAATTTTAGAGCCGTCTGCAGGTAGCGGTCTTTTTATAGATGAACTTTTAAGAACAAATAAAACAGTTCATATTGATGGACTTGATATAGATAAAAAAGCAATTGCTATCCTTAAAGAAAAATATAAGAATAATCCTTCTGTAAATATTCGAGAGACAGACACACTATTTGACAGTGAATTAGACAAATTTCAACAAACTGATTTATGGTTAAAAAACACAGATACTCTTTTTGATGAAGAACTGGATTTCTTTGAATCTGTAGGCGGACACTATTCAAAAGTAATTGGAAATCCACCTTACGGAGCTTGGCAGGATTATGAAAAACGCGATTTACTTAAGAAAAAGTATATCGGCCAATATGTTAAAGAGACATATTCTCTGTTTTTACTTCGTTGTATTTCGGTTCTTAAAATGCACGGTAAATTATCATTTATTATTCCTGATACTTTTATGTTTTTAAATTTACATCATAAATTACGTTCTTTTTTATTAACAAAATCAAAAATATCAGAGATTTTAATATTCCCATCAAAATTCTTTCCTGGAGTAAGTTTCGGTTATTCCAATTTATCAATTATAACATTGGAGCGTACCGACAAGAAATCAGCTCTTGAAAATGAAATAAAAATATATAAAGGATTTAAGAATTCAAGCGAATTTGCCTTACTTCATAGTTCAGAAAATAAACTTCCAAAATATATAGAATCATACACATTAAAGCAAGATGATATTTTGAAAACTTCTCAACACCGATTTATATTAGCGGAAAAATCTGAAAATACAATTATTGTAAACTCAGAAAAAACTTTAGGAGATGTTGCTGACATAGTTACAGGTTTCTACAGCGGAGATAATACTCGCTTTATTCGAGTAAAAGATAAATCTGTAAAGGGATCAAAAAATTACGATGTTGTTGACACTGACAAAATTTCAAATGAAAAATCCTTGTACGGAATTGAAAATATGCAGGAAGCTTATATTCCTTATGTAAAAAGTTCATCTAAAACAAAATATGCAAAGGATGATGATGAATGGTTTGTTCGGTGGGATAAAGAAACTGTAAAGTATTATAATTCAAACAAAAAATCACGTTTTCAGAATTCATCATTTTACTTTAGAAAAGGAATTTGTATTCCAATGGTAAAATCAAGTTCCATAAATGCTTTCTTGATGGAAAACAAAGTCTTTGATCAATCAATAGTAGGAATCTTTCCAAGAGACGAAAACAAAATGCTTTATGTATTGGGACTTATGAATTCGGATGTGATTAATAAAATTATTCACATTATCAATCCGACAGCAAATAACTCATCAAATTACATAAAACAAATTCCATATAAAGAACCTTGTGAGCAAAAATTGATTGAAATTTCAGATTTGGTAAAAGAAGCTTTATTGTTAACGAGAAATCATAATTTGAATGAGCTTTCAAGTATTCATAAAAAAATAAATTCATATTTCACCGAAATATATGCGGCTTAATTTATAAAATCACATAACACAGCTTCGTAGCCGACACGGTGGTCTAGCCACCGTGTGGTACAAGCAATTGTTATAATTCACCAAATCGGTAATTACCTTATTTTGCCTGAATATCTTTGATGAAAAGAGAATCGAAAACAGCAACAGAGGATTCAAAAATGCCCTGAAACGGTTGTGAGAATGTACAATAAAAAGAGCTGTTTTGAAAGCCCCGGAGCGTAGGCGGTGGTCGGGACGATGGGCATTTGGCGCGGGGGCGGAAGGCTTAACATTCCGCCTTGATACCTATCCGCGCCACGGGAGCCCGTCGGCACGGCCGCCGCCGAAAGCGCAGAGACTTTCAAAAAAAATATTTTTCA
>CAMNGG010000064.1 GCA_946537975.1 uncultured Treponema sp.
AAAGAAAAGCTTTCCCTTGTTATTGCCCTTATGGAGCATTATTGTCATATCTCTGCAAAGGAGGCTGTTATGGCAACAAAAAAGGAAAGCCTCAAATCAAAAACTTTTGAATTAGATTTGACTTATATACGTAAAAAGATTTTAGAAATTGCAAAAGAGCTTTGTTAAAGTTTTTGTTGTTTTTCCAGCTGTGCATTTATCATCTCCCAGCTAGTACATCTTTTGTAGTTAGGGTTGGAGAAGGTGCAGGTCTGGTTCCAGGGGCGGTCGAAGACCATCACTTTTAAGTCTGGCAGGTGGTCGAAAAACTTGAAGGCGGCAGGGGAGTCTTCGACTGCTAAATCAAAATGCATTTTGTAATAATCTTCCAGCTCCAGATTAAAACTGCTGCCTTTTATGAAGTTGTCTCTGCCGTATTTATTCAGGCAGTACAAATCAACTTTCTCCAGGCCATGCTGATTCAGCCATTCGCGGGATGCGTCGTAGGCGCTGACAGGGCGGCCGGTAATGATTTTTACGTCGTGACCTTTTGCGAGCCAGCTGTTGATTGTTTGACTTGCCCCTGGAGTTTCGTCGTAGGATAAAAGAACTTCCGGTTGGTGGCCTTTTATCATCATTTGGTCATACTGCTGGTCTGTAAGGTTAAAAGATTTCTGCAGATTAAAATAGTGAATCTGCTCGTAAGGAATATCAAGATTAAACATTTCTTTTACGAGTACCGAAAAGTGGCGGGCTGTTTCACAGAGGCAATCATCAAAATCAACGTAAAAATTCATCTTCAAAATTATAACAGAAAACTATATTCTAAGCGATGACAGAACAAGTTTTTCGAATCTTCATTCAGAATGACCGCTTTCTTTTTCTTTCATAAGTTTTTCTAATCAACTACATAGTTCAGAGACGTTGTAATCTTTGTTGAAGTTGCAAATTATAACCTAAAGATTTCTAATTAGTCGCTTAAATTTTCATTTAGCACTTTTTTTATATCTTCAATCAACTTATTCTGTATTTGATTTTTCAATTCATTTCTTGATACGGATGTATCTCTTAAAAAAAGGTCAGCAGGGTGTATGTTCAGTGCCTCGGAAATGGATAAAATCATATCAAATGAGGGTTTTGCTCTGCCTGCTTCGATTGCTCCTATCATACCATTTGAGCAATCACAATCTTCAGCAAGTTGGGCCTGTGAAATATTTCTTTTAGTTCTGTAATACTTCATGTTAATTATGAAATCTGAAAAACTTATACCCATACGCTTATTGTAATTGAGTATAAGCAATTCAAAAAGTTATTGACTGTAAGCAAAAGATATGTAATACTAAATAATATTGAGTGCAAATAAATTGAAATATAATTCATATTAAGTGTTTCTTGTGTGGATTATATTGAATTAAAATGACTTTCCAAGAACGGAAGGTAATATAACATAGGGGTGATTTATGGATGCAGATTGGTATGAATGTGAAAATACAGATGGATCTCAAGGTTGGGTATATTCTGGAGAAACTCCTGACAGTTATTGCAATAAACAATGTTGTGACTGTCTAAACCGAGGATATAGTAGTCATAGTTGGAAATATACAGGAACATATGACACAGATGTTTCACTTTATCCAAAAAGTAAATTTTATATAGGGTAGATTAATAGACAAAGAAGAATTACTTTTCAATTTAAGGCACCATTGGCTAGTTTTAAGCTTAGTTCGAGAAACTCTGAAGAAAAAATGAAATTAATTAGAGAGGTAAGAATATGAAAAAACTTATTTTTATAATTATTGTTCTATCTTTGTTTATGGTTGGATGTAGCAATCCAGCTAGTGAAGATTATTCTGATGTACAAACAGTTGTACCTACACCTACTAATGGTGGAAATACAGATGATACTACTAATCCAACTGATAATCCCACTAATGCTGGTGAAGATGAAACACATACAAATGGTGAGAGTGGACAGGGAGATACACCAAACAATGGATCTGAAAGTGGAAACACATCTGGTGTAACAGAAAATATCGTTACTTTTACTATTCACAATAATATAAATAATAGTACTAAAACAATTACTCGTAATGAGAATGATATTCATAATAGTTATTATTATATCTGTAAAGATGAACTTATAGATAATAATTTAGTAAGTGATATCAATTCTGTAATTAACGGTAATTTGAAAACAGTTACTAATATAACAAGAAATTTCAGTAAATTAGCTTATACAAATGGTAATGATGTTGATACTTGTAGCAGATTATTTACTACTACTGAAAATGGAGTTATTAAAACTTATTATAGAATTAATAAGAAAGAAAATAACCTTCTTAAGGTAATGTATAATACTACTACAACAAAAACAGTATATACTAAAGAACCTTCTGGGAATAGTGAAATAATAGGTTCTAATGTTTTCAATTTTACTGATGAAACAAGATTATTGACACTTAGTGAATACAAAGAACGATATAATATTGTTAGTGATTGTTCAGTATCTGACACATCAGGTAAATTCGACTATGTGATTCTTGAAGATGGAAATCACACTTTCAAATTTTATCAAAATTATGGAGTTGAGATTTCTGATGATTCTTCAGAACCTCATTTTTATGTATATTACACTGATTGTTACTGGAAACAACAGAGTGTTAACTAATATGATGTTATTCACTAATTCAGATTTTTTAAATTTTGTGTAGCATGTTATAGCTAAACCTCGCAACTTAGTTTGAGTTTTATTTTGACGACGGTTATTTTTTGGAAATTATAAAGGCTCAAATTTTTACGGCATAGAGAACTATTTTTCGCAGTATTCTTTCAAGGCAAAATACTCGCGGCGGTAAAGGCCAAAGTCTGCAATATTGGTTTTATGAAAATCTTCATATCGGCCAAAAATCTCAAGAGTTTCTTCAAGAGCTTTCCATATGCAAATACATCTAGCTTTTGCTTCGGCTTTTGTCAGGTGTAACTTACCATTTTCTTTAAGCAGTTCGCGTTCGCAGTACTCTTCCAATGTTTCGCCATCTTCAATTCCACCACCAGGGTTGATGTATTTATTATTTATGCTTTCATATCCCAAAAGATAATTATAACAGAAAACTATATTCAAAGCGATGTATTAAGCGGCATTTCGTGATAAAATATTTTTATGGCAAAGGAAATCAAAACATATACAGCAGAACTTTTTATAAAAGAAAAACACACTCTCGGCGAATCTCCTTTTTATGATGCCCGCACGAAAACTCTTTCCTGGGTTGATATTACGGAAGGAAAATTTTTTACTCTTGGACCGGACGGAGCTCGGCGAGTTTTTAGCTACGGTCAGAAAATCGGTTCTGCGGTTCCGGCTGAAAAGCCCGGCACCTATCTGATTGCTGGAACTGATGGGCTTTATCTTGAAAATGCTGATGGCTCAAAGCCTCGTCTTATCAAAAATCTTTCTGAATATTACAAGGCCTGGCAGCGTTCAAATGACGTGAAGGCAGACCCTAAAGGCCGTGTCTGGTTTGGCTCTTCTGTTGATGATGGAATTCATGAAGCGAGCGGAAATCTCTTTTGCCTGGAAAATGGCCAGGTGACTGTAAAGCAGGCTGACACAAAAATTTCGAATGGACTTGCCTGGAGTTCGGACCGCAAAAAGTTTTATTTTTCAGATACTTTGCAGTACGCGGTTTTTGAATATGATTATAATCTGGAAACAGGCGAAATCTCCAACCGCAAAGTTTTGTTCAAGCCGGAAGAAGGCCGTGGCCTTACAGACGGAATGTGCATAGATTCAGAAGATAATCTCTGGGTAGCCTTTTGGGGTGGTAGCCGTATAGAACAAAGAAGTACAAAAGACGGTTCACTTCTCGCGACTATAAATGTGGATGCAAAGAACGTAACATCATGTTGTTTCATGGGAGACAATCTCGACACACTTTTCATCACAACCGCAGCCACCGGACAGACCGGCGAACTCGATGGCTGTCTCTTTACCTGCAAGGTAGACGTAAAAGGTTTGGAGTGCGATTACTGTAAAATGTGAGGAAAAAGTAGAGCCACTAAACGACCTTCCGTTTTCAGTGGCGTCCCTTTTCGGAAGGTGATACAACTGATGGCAAACACTTCTTATCAATTTTCCATTTGTATGTTATAATAATATTTAGGAGTTAGCCGTGGAAG
>CAMNGG010000065.1 GCA_946537975.1 uncultured Treponema sp.
TGGAAACGCTTTCAGGAGCTTGAAGCCTTGAGTGGTGTTGAGGCAAAGGTTCATACCCTGCGGCATTCCTTTGCAACGCATCTGCTTGCTGGTGGTGCTGATTTACGTTCGGTACAGGAGTTGCTTGGACACAGCGATTTGAGTACAACTACGATTTATACACATGTAACTGATAAGCAGCTGGAAGAAGCGCATGAGAAGTATTTCAGATGATAGCTAAAAGCTATTAGCTATTAGCTATTAGCTATTAGCTATTAGCTATTAGCTTTTAGTATCTTGGGGCTAAAACCTTATATAAAAGAGGATATTAAAATGAAGAGATTGATTCCAATTATTATCATAACAGTAGTCTTACTGACCTCGTGTAAAGTATCAAATAAGCAGATAATCCGTCAGCAGCATCTGGAAGAAGGCGTAGAAAGTCCTACAACTGTTGAAGAACTAAAAGATGCAATTGAAAAATATCAGAAGCGCGTAGCAGATATTCAGCTGGCTCAGAGTCAGATTGGAATCTGGTATAAAATTCTTGGTACCCGTTATCTGGATCAGAAAATGTATGGTGAGGCTTTAAAATGCTTTCAGGAAGCCTTGCAATATTATCCTAATAATCAGAATCTGTATTACTATGTAGGCGTCTGTGCCGGTTACATGTCTCATGCCGCAATGGATTTTGGCGGCAGTGGAAGTACAGAAGTTAAATATAATTATTTAAAACTTGCAGAAGAGGCTTACCTTCGAGCAATTGAAATTGAAGACCGCTATGTTCGTGCCCTCTACGGACTTGGCGTTCTTTATGTATTTGAGCTTGACGAGCCGGCAAAAGCAATTCCTTATCTTGAAAAATCACTTACAATAGACACTAAAAATATTGATGCCATGTTTGTTCTTGCAAGAGCCTATTATTCAAATTTTGAATTTGACAAATCTGCCCAAATGTATGATAAAATAATAAATACCACAAAGTCCGCCGAAAAAAAAGCAACCGCAGAGGAGAACAAGAAAACAGTTTTAGATGCAGCATATTCTAACTGATATAACTGATGAAACTCTGGTTTTAAGGCTTTCTGTTGCAAGAATTCCCTTTTTGGACTTCAATCAGAAAATAAAATTGCTAAAAAATCTTGACAACCCGCAATCCCTTGCATTACAGTCTATAGAAGACATTTATAAATTATCGCAATGTCAGAAGGTAAAAAAGCCTTACTGGAATGGCAGCGATAATCTGCGAATGGCAAATATAGAAGCTTTTCAGTGCAAAAGGCTTGGGATTAAGGTTCTTTTAAACACTGATGAGGAATATCCTGAAGCTTTACGTCAGATAGCGGATCCGCCCTTTCTTTTGTTTGTGAGGGGGGATGAAGGTCTGCTTAGTGGCCGCTGTCTTTCTGTTGTAGGAACAAGACGTCTTAGTACTGCAGGTCGTGAGGCCGCAAAGGCTTTTGCTTACGATGCCGCTAAAGATGGCTGTAATGTTGTAAGCGGACTTGCTTATGGTGCAGATGCCTGTGCCCATCAGGGGGCTTTGAATGCTTTTTATGACAATCCTGCGGGACAGGGGCTTGGCCGGACAATTGCGGTTTTGCCTTGTGCAATAGATGAGATTGTTCCTTATTCGAACAGGAAGCTTGCTGCTCAGATTCTGCAAAGCGGTGGCTGCATCGTAAGCGAGTATGCTCCGGGAACACCGACTCAAAAGCGTAACTTTGTTGCACGAAACCGCATTGTTGCGGGAATGTCAGAGGCTACGGTTGTTATTGAAGCGCCAAACGGAAGCGGGGCACTTATAACTGCAGACTTTGCTCTGGAAGAAGGCCGGGATGTTTTTTTTCACCAGGCAGCTTTTGGAGCGGCAGCAGAAAGCATTTCTCAGACTGTAAAAAGCGGACTTGAAAAAGATTTTGCTGCTGGCAGGGTGTCTAAGTTTAAATTGGAAAATTGTCCGGAACGGTTTTTGAAGGCCGGAGCTCCGGTGATTAAAGATTATAAAGATTTTTGCGTGGCTCTGACAGAATTGCCGGGACAACGCAGTGCAATTCCTCTTCAGGGGGAGTTGTTTATATAATATAAAGACTTTTTGGGAAAGGATTTTGAAATGGCTAAGAAGACAAAAACTCCGCAGACTCTTGTTATTGTAGAGTCTCCGACAAAGGCACACACAATCGAAAAATATCTTGGACCTGGTTATGTGGTACGCGCTTCGGTTGGACATCTTATAGACCTGCCTAAGTCGCGCATGGCAATCGATATTGAAAATGGATTCCAGCCAGAATACATTACGGTTCGCGGAAAGGCGAAGCTGCTTAAAGAACTACAGAAGGAAGCAAAAAAATCAGAAGCTGTCCTTCTTGCATCCGATAACGACCGCGAAGGAGAGGCAATTGCCTGGCACCTGAACCGTGCCCTGCGCGACAAGACTGATGCAAAAATCAGCCGAATCGTATTCAACGAAATTACACCTACTGCAATTACAGAGGCTGTAAAGCACCCTGGCGAAATTGTTGAAGCTAAGGTTAATGCCCAGAAGGCCCGCCGTGTTCTCGACCGTCTTGTTGGCTACAACTTGAGTCCTCTTCTTTGGGTAAAGGTTAAGAACGGTCTTTCGGCCGGTCGTGTACAGTCTGTAGCCTTGCGTCTTATCTGTGAGCGCGAAAAAGAAGTAGAAGACTTTTTGCCGGAAGAATACTGGTCGCTTGATGCAGACTTCATTAAGGGTAAATCTAATTTTACTGCACAGCTTGTAAAATATAAGGGTGAAGCTCCGGAGCTTAAATCTGAAGATGCTGTAAAAGACATCATAGAGAAAATCAAGAATTCTGAAAGCAAGGTTTCTTCAATCAAAAAGACTGAAAAAACTGTCCGCCCAAAACCTCCTTTTACAACTTCAAAGCTCCAGCAGGCTGCGGCCAACAAGCTTGGCTTTACATCCCGCAAAACAATGCAGATTGCCCAGCAGCTTTACGAAGGTATTCAGATTGGTGAAAATCACGTGGGTCTTATTACTTACATGCGTACCGACTCTGTCCGCATTTCTGAAACTGCCCTTGCTGATGTCCGCGAATGGCTTTCAAAAAATCATCCTGCAGAATTGCCTGCAGAGCCTATTCATTATGCCGTTGGAAAATCTGCACAGGACGCCCATGAAGGTATTCGTCCAACTTATACATCTTATACACCTGAGAGCGTAAAAGAATATCTTTCGCATGATCAGTTCCGTCTTTACTCAATTATCTGGGAGCGCTTTGTTTCTTCTCAGATGAACAATGCAAAGATGGTAACTACATCAGTTGAAATTGAAGCTGGCGACGCACTCTTCCGCGTTGCCGCAAGTAAGATTGCGGAGAAGGGCTTTTATCAGGTAATCAAGCTGCTTTCTTCAAAAGAGGAAAAATCTTCTAGCCTGCCGGCTATGAAAGAAGGCGAGGTTCTT
>CAMNGG010000066.1 GCA_946537975.1 uncultured Treponema sp.
TAGATGAACCAGGGCCTTGCGGCCAGCTCAATTATTAAGCCTGTACAGGCACTTTAGCTGCAATTTTTTTGACTTCTTTTACAGAAATCTTAAGAAGGTCTGCTATCTGCTGCTCGGTAGCAAATTTTGAATCGAGCATTTTTCTAACAAGTTCTGCACGTTCTTCAATACGACCTCTGTCTGCACCTTTGTTTTCAATTCTTTCTACAACATCGCACATAGTAATACCTCCTTTCTTTTCCAGTATGACTTTATTATAAGCGGTTTCGAATGATTTGTCACCTGTTAATGCTGTAAACATTTTCATCAGTTCATTTGAGTGTTTTAACTCCTCGGATGAAGGAATATAATCTTTGTTTAGTCGTTTCGCTCTGAAATAGTTTGCAACGAATTTAAAATCACTTTGGAACATATCGATGGTTTCTTTACTGAGCCAGGCGATATTAAAGACATTGATTTTATAGTCGTTTACGAATGGTTTAAGTTCTTCCGGAACCTTGAAACAACCAAGAAGATTCTTTGGTTCAGACCATTTTTCTTTTGTACCAAAATATAAAACAATTGTCGTAACCGGATATCTCTGCTTTGCTTTTTCATCCAGAAGCTGCTGTTTGTAAGAAGCTCCATCATAGCTGATTACACGGAGAGGCATATCCTTATCAGAACAAGTTTGATTTTCAAAACCGAGAATAGAGATTCTTACTTCTCCATTTTTCCAGAACTTAGAAACATCTCTTTCCTGTTCATGAATCTTGCCGTCAGCTTTGAACATGCTGTCTTTAGTATCTGCCTCAAGATCTTTTTCTTTCATGAGAATTTTTCCCTTGAACAAAAGAACATTTATGATATCTGCAAATACGTCATTGAAAGCCTCGAGATTCTTTTCTGTTATATCTTTCGCACCCATACTTTAAATATAATATATTATGACGTTAATGTATAGGAAAACGTGGCGCAAGTTCTGCTTCTGCTCTTCTGTCTGCGCCACAAGGAGAGAGCGCACCCGGCTCGTCCGGGTGTGCGAATGACTCCGGCGGCTCAACAGAGCCGCCTTGCCGATTGAGTGCAGCCCGCGCTGGGCTGCGCGATTGAGGCAACAATTTGTCATATACCAAAAAGAGTTCCCAAAAAAGCCGCCATTGTAAGACTAACTGAGCATCTTAAAACTGCGGGACAACTGTAATGTTGAGCAAAAAGGGTGCCCCCTGTCCCCCCTAAGCTAAAATAACATTCCTTATTTTTTGGGGAGGGGGTAAGAGGGGTTCTTAGGGGGGAAAGGGGGAACACTTTTTGCGTGCCCGCAGTTTTAAGTTGCGACCTACGCGGACGGCACATTTTTCTTCAACGATAATTTTACAGCGCGATACTAACTTTTGGCGGCTTCTGCAAAAGGATTGCTTACTGCAACGATGGCCTGCCTGCGGAAACAGTCAGATGCACAAAGCGGAAGGTGTGGCAAAATGCTTTGCTTCTTCGACTTTCTTCTGCCACTCCTGGCGCGACTGCAGCTGACTGTGCTTGCATTGCTCCTTGCGTCGCTTTCACAAAGGCCAGCCTGCGAGCTTCCTTGTATATGACAACAGTCTGTGAACGAACGAAGTGAGAGAACAGTCTGTTGGCTTCCCTTATGTAAGACAAAGTTTATAGAACTTGGGAAATATGAGTGAGTGGAAGGTCTGCGGAGCAGTCCTGGAATGAACGGAATAAAACGGTAATTGGTTAGCACAATGGTTAGTAAATGAAAGTAAGCCCAAAATTTTCAAAATGGGTCAATGGACATTAAGCCTTAAACAATATATAATGAATTAAAATTTTAATTGACTTCAGACATTCGCAAAGAAATATAGGGGCTACACAGTTAGCAGGTTAAAAACAGCGAAGACCTTTTCTAGTCTTTTAAGGCGTGGGTCACTGGTTCGAATCCAGTGTAGCTCAGTAAAGGGCTTCTGATAAATCAGAAGTCCTTTTTATTTTAACCTGAAGAAAGATTAATCCCAGGGGGCTTTTTTATGGCAGATGCAAAAGAAACTTGCCGCACAATTATTGCTGCGGCTTTGAATGAGTTTATTAAAGAAAAGAACCTGGATGCAGTGGCAGTTGCTCCAGAAAGCATTGTCGTTCAGAATGCTCCTAATCCGGAAATGGGAGATCTTGGAGCTCCTATGTTCGCTTTTGCAAAGGCCCTCCGTATGGCTCCTCCTCAGATTGCGGCCGGCGTTGCTGCAAAAATCACAGACAAATCACTGGGCGAATTTATTGCCGTTGGACCTTATGTAAACGTAAAGCTGGACAAGTCTGGCGCGGCAGCCCCTATTCTTAAGGCTGTAAAAGAGCAGGGTGAGAACTACGGTTCCTTCAACAGCGAAGGTAAAAAGCCTCTCGAAGGCCGCCGTGTAATGATTGAATTCTCTTCTCCAAATACAAACAAGCCTCTTCACCTTGGCCATGTCCGCAATGATGCCCTTGGTGAATCTGTAAGCCGAATTCTCAAGGCTGCCGGTGCCGAAGTTTATAAAGTAGACCTGATTAATAACCGCGGTGTACATATCTGTAAATCTATGCTGGCATATAAACTCTTCCACGAAGCAAAGGGTGATACTCCGGAATCACTGGGTATGAAGGGCGACCACTTTGTTGGTCAGTGCTACGTAGAGTTTGATAAATATCTTAAGGGCGAAAAAGACAAGCCTGAAACTGCACATCCGGAAGCAAATCAGATGGCAGAAGACATGCTGATTAAGTGGGAAGCCGGTGATCCTGAAGTTCATGCTCTCTGGGAAAAGATGAACGGCTGGACTTTTGACGGTGTAAAAGAAACTTACAGGCGTACCGGAATCAGCTTCGATAAATATTATTTTGAAAGCGAAACTTATCTTAAGGGAAAAGACGAAATTATGAAGGGCCTTGAAAAAGGCGTATTCTTCAAGGCAGAAGACGGCTCTGTCCGCATTGACGTTACAGACGTTGTAGGTAAGGGAAAAGACGAAGATAATCACGAGAAGGTTCTCCTCCGCAAGGACGGAACTTCAGTATATATTACACAGGATATCGGAACTGCAATTTCCCGCCACGACGACTGGGCATTTAATCAGCTGGTTTACGTTGTTGCAAGTGAACAGAATTATCACTTTAAGATTCTTTTCCACATCCTTAAAAAGCTTGGCTTTGACTGGGCCGATAAGCTTTACCACCTCAGTTATGGTCTTGTAAATCTTCCAAGCGGACGTATGAAGAGCCGCGAGGGTACAGTAGTCGACGCAGATGATCTTATTGACTCGCTTCATGCAGACGCTCTTGCAGCAATAAAGGAGCGCGGCCGCGACGGCGAAGTAGGAGATGCAGACGAGGTTGCAGAAAAGGTTGCTCTTGGTGCTCTTCACTATTATATGCTGCAGGCAACTCCAATTAAGGATATGCTCTTTAATCCGGAAGAAAGCCTCAGCTTCAACGGAAATACAGGTCCATACCTTCAGTACATGGGAGCCCGCATCAATTCTATTCTTGCAAAGGCAGGCGCGGCTGGTATTTCTGAAGATAGCTCGGAAGCAGCAGTTGCACTTCTTGTCAGCGAAGATGAATGGGCTCTTATCAAGCAGCTTGGAGATTATCCGGCTGTTATTGCAAAGGCCGCAGAAGGACTTGATCCTAGTCAGGTTGCCGCTTATGTTTACGAAGTTGCAAAGCTCTTCAGTAAGTTCTATCAGAACTGTCCTATTGTAACTGCAGATAACAAGCAGCTGGCCGGAGCACGACTCTATCTTGCAGACTGTACTCTCCAGGTAATCAAAAATGCAATGAAGCTTGTGCTTGTGCCTTACCTCGAGAAGATGTAGGCTAAGGCTACAATCGAAAAACTTTACAAACCTGTAATTCAGGGTTATCATTGTTCTATATGGCAATGGATGCAAAGATTATTAACGCTTTTCTCACAGAAG
>CAMNGG010000067.1 GCA_946537975.1 uncultured Treponema sp.
AGTAATCATAGAAACAAATTTCACATAATGATACAACGGAATACAGCTTTTGTTAAGTGCGCCATTATGATTAGGATGAAGATTTATTATTGTAGCTGTCCATTGAAAATCTCCTGAATCATCTTTACTTAAAAAAGAATCAGATATTTTCATTTTCCAGCGTTCCGGCTGCTTTGGGCCTCCATGGTAGAATACATAAAACTTTGGTGTAGGTATCATAACTCTTGAACAGCTAATAAGATTCAAATCATGTTCGCTAAGATAAGTCTGGTATAGTATTGCAAAATACATATACCCTCTTAGCGGCATGTTTGGATTATAAGAACTTTGTTCTTCAAAAAGATTCATTTCTGTATCAATAAGAAAAGAAATATCATTGTGCATTGTAATGTAAATAACATTTTCAATAGTATTAATTTTCAATTCATCAGGATCCTTAAAATCTGTGCCATTTAAGGCATTATACAGTTGAAGCCGCCACCTTTTGCTTTGTTCAGTATCTTTTCCAAAAATGAATTTGAATAGTCTATCTTTGTATTCCGGGTTTCCCAATGGTTTTACCTGATTTTCCATATCTTTCTCCTATAATTATATTTGAGCATAGTACCGTCGTGCGGTAATCAAAACTCCTCACACATAATATAGGTTCACTTGAATCATTTTAGGAAGTTTTTTGGGAAGAAATTTGAAGAAATTTGAAAAAAAGTGAAAAAAGTTAAACAAGAACGGCGGCCTCCCACTCCCGGAGCCCGCCTCTTTTTGTGTTATAGGGTAGTTTCTCTTTATGCCTGCCCGGTAACTTTCTTCTGCAATTCTACTATCTGCTCCAAGTTATACTCCTTTACAGAACTCATAGAATTCATCATTAATAAACAATGCTCTAGCAATATCTTCTGTTGGTGTGAACAATTCAAATTTCATGCGAAACAGAGGATAATATCGTTCAAGGGCATCCGAATGTGAATTGAAATAATCAATTGCATGATGCCAGTCTATATCTCGAACGGGGAATTGATGTTTAATATCTATTAGTTCATAGATTTGTTCTGTAGTTTCTTTTTTCGAAAGCTCTTTAAATTCTTTATCTTCTAATCTTTTTTTGTTTGTTTTTACTGCCTCTTTAATATCCTCCAAAAGGCACGGCGCTATTTTATTACCCGTTTTATACAATATAAGATCACTGGCAAAAATAAAATCGTATTTGTCTTCACCCTCAAATAAATAATAACTGTCTTTCTTACAATACTCTTTTGCTTTTGTTATGAAAGAATCTTCATCTTCGTCTTTGATTTCTTCTTTTAAAAAGTTTTTGACATCGATTTGATTTCCGAAATATTTTGATAATTCATTTACATAATCATCAAAAGTATAATATGTAGAAAGGTTTTCTGCTTCGATTCCGAATAACGAGCGTCGAAATTCCAGAGAAAAACCGCGCACTGTATTTTCTTTAGGATCCCTTGTAATACCGAAGTTTCTTGAGAATCTGTCTCTCTTATTTTCTATTTTAATTATTAATTCCAGTAATTGCAGGTATTCTTCTTTTGGATTATTAAATGAGATATATAAAAATAAATCCTTGAAATCAAAACCGTAAGATAAATAAGACTCAAGTACTTTTTCGAAGTTATATTCTCCAAGGGTATATTTTTCAAATCTTTCTTTCCAGAATTGATTTATTACTTTTTTATCAAATTTTTCTTCGATAGCTTTTTTATAGTTTAAGTCTATGTCTCCAAGATATGTTTTTTCCATCAAGAATATTTTATCTGTATCTGAGATTCCAGTTTTCTTCACAATTTCATATAATCTGTTGAAATCACAGCGGGCAGGAAGTCCTATTGGTTCTTTGAGATACTTATTTACAATTTTAACTGCAGTTTCGCAATCCTTTTTATCGACCTCACCACGGATAAATATTTTTTCTTTTAGCCTGCTTTCCATAAAACAGAGAAGTGCAAGAAGTCTGATATAATAAGTTCCCCTGTATGTTTTTATTGCTCTATTTCTAACCTGATTGTCATTATTGTAGGACTTAAATTCACTAAGAATTGCAGGAACAGCATTTTTGTTATATTTACTCGTATTAATTTCTCTATCAAGTCTGAAGTATTCTCCATCTCCCATATATTCATATTCTCCGCAGGCCAACCAGAAATGCTTTTCTTTATTGAATTCTTTTTCTGTCTGTTCTTTTACTTTACAATACGCATAGTGGCGAATTCCTTTGTAATAAAACTTCCCCCAGTCTGCAAGGTTTAGTTTATTTGCTAGATCTAGAGTTTCTTCATATACTTTTGTCCATTCTTTTTGTGTTACTGAATTTGAAATTGAAAAACATAAATATGCCATACATATCCTCCGTTACTAAATAATGTCTGTATTTTCTTTTTCTAAATATTTATCTCTGCAGTAAAAATACAACTCATCATTTATGAACAAAGAACATGCTACATGGCAAGTTGGACTATACAGTTCATAACTGACCATAACTAATGGATAGTATCGTTCAAGTGCGTCACTTTCGGTTTTGAAGTAATTAATTACATGCTGCCATTCGACATCTTTTAATGGAATAAATTCTTTTTGTCTGGCAAGTCTTTTTATCTGTTCCAATGGAAGCATTGTTGAAAGATATGCATATCCACTTTGCTTTCTTGCTTCCTTAAATACATCATAACAACCAAGTATCTGATCCAACAATTCAGGATTTATGGTGTCGCCATTTTTGAAATCGAACAGTTCATCTGTAAATTCAATGTCGTACTTGCGTTCTGAATCTTCATCAAACACGCTTTTGGACTTCATAGTTTCATTTTTTTTGTCTTTCTTTTGAAGTTTTGAACTGTTTTTCTTTTTTAACTTTGTAATTGTAGTTTTAGAGAAATTAGCTTCCAATTCATTCCAGAATGCCTGGTTAATTGGTCCTGCAAATGTATCTGTAAATAATTTAAATTTTTTAGATTTTGAAAAATTTGTAGTATTTACATACTCCATTAATTTATCGGCTTTGCATACTGCAGGCATTTCAATAGGTTCTTTTAGGATTATATTGATTTTTTTCAAAGCTTCCTGAGCAAGATAATAATCAAAACATCCATATACAAAAGCTTTATCTTTCAAGCGTGCTTCAATCAAAAATGCCAGTGCAAGAATACTTGTTATATATGATTCATTTATAAGTTCTTGCCCCATCATTATTGATGATAAAGATTCATCGTTGTAAGCATAACCTAAGAAAGCGGAGCCTTCGGATTGTTCACAGTTTTCTTTCTTTAAATATTTAATAAATTTAACAGTATTTATTCCTATCCGTTTAGAATATAACCCCTCTGCTCTCCATAATGTTCTTTTAATGTCATAATCATCCTTATCTAGTTCTTCTGGAGGAGCAAAGCATTTTCCAATGACCCCTTCATAATCAAAGTTTTTGACATAACAAAGATCCAGTTGTTGTGCTAAAGAAAGTGTTTCTTCGTAAACATTTTCCCATTCCTGTTGAGTTATTGTTTTTGAAACCGATATGCTGAATTGTGCACTTACCGGAAACACCTGCTCAACCCATTTTCGCAAATAATTCATAGTACTTAGCCTCCATTGCTGTAAAAAAAAGTTCGTAACATATACAAATGTTTTTATATGTGCATATATAATACATAATATATTTAAAGTAAAGTAAAAAGTTTGAAAAATGAACAAAAAATGACGAAAATATACTTTTTTTAACATTTTTTATGAGTTATAATCGTAATATGAACATATTAAAATTATTGAGAGACAGAAATAAGTTTACTCAGGAATTTGTTTCCGAAAAGCTGGGAGTTTCCCGTCAATCATATATGAGATATGAAACAGGGGAGATAGAACTGTCTTCTTCTCAAATTCGTATTCTTGCTAATTTATATCAGATTGAATATAGAAATATTATTGATGGCATTATGCCGGAAGATACTTTAAGTTATATGGGGCCGAATAACCGGGATACGGAAAAATTCCGCCAGATTGTTTTGTATGCGCTGCAGACGGCCGGGGATCTGGTTTATCTTACTCAGACAGATTTTTATAAACTGGTTTATTTGATTCACAAGGATTTTTATGAGCAGTATTTTGTAAAACTCACTTCACTTTATTATCCGGAACAGTCTCTTTCGGAAGGTCTTGAGATTTATGCAAATGAAATTGAAAAAATGGAAAGCGAAAATCTTATTGAACTTTTGAATACTTCAATTCATAAAGGGCAGTCAAAAAAAATAATTCCCTTAAAGCGTGCTAATCTGAATTACCTTACAGGCACGGAAGTATGTTTTTTGCACAGGGAGTTTGCAAAATACTCGACGGAGTTTTAAAAAACTTACGGCCTGGGAACCCAAGCCGTTGTATGATTTGTCTATTGTGGTTATGCCTACATTGTTTCGGAAAAAGATTCAATTGGGATTTTTAATAGTTCTGATATTTCTTCAGCGGTGTATTTTTTGTCAGCAAGAAGTTTACGTGCATCTTCCACGGCTTTCTGCTGTGTACCTTGAGAGATTCCTTTTTCTAGACCAGCCTGCATTCCATCCTGAAAGGCTTCTTTCTTTTTCTCAGCAATATCCAATTTGTAACTGTATTGTGCGCAGAGCATGTTTATGACCTCCCTGGATTTTCGGTCAAGGTAATCTACTAAGATTCCTTCTTCCATTGCCTGTTCAATTGCTTTCTGGAAAGATCTTCTGGGGTGTCTCTTGTTTAAATTCAGTTCAACTATCTCAATGAACCGGCAATACTCTCTTAGAATACCACAAGTTTTTGCTAAGGGCAACAATTTTGAATCTGAGCAGTTTTTAACTTTTACAACAAGCTCGAGTTTGCTGCTGTCTTTTTCGTAAAAAGCATCAGACAATCTCAACTCTTTTTCCAGCGGCTGTTCTTTATCGCCCATGTAGACGACATAGAAATCTGGATTTGGTATCTTATATACCTTTTCAACATATCGTTTCCTGACAGGTACGATACCCTCGTAAATTCTAGTTACGTACTCAAGACATCGAAGAGGCATATTCTCATTTACAGTAGATTGATGTTCTACCAGTACAATAAGTTTTCCATTAATTTCCCAGCTGACATCATTATTGAAAGTCTTATACAGTGCCTGTTCAATAACCTTACGTTCAAGTGAAACTTCTTTCAGCTTAAAATCGTTTCCTGAAAGAGCGTTGTACAAATCAAGAAAATTTTCTTTACCTGTCTTGTCTGTACCGAATAAATCTGTAAAAACAGAATCCTTGTACTTTCTGTTCCAAAATGCCATAGGCAACTCCTATATATTAGTGTTGAGAACATAAAATCCTCACACTATATAAATAGTGGCACTTGCACCATTTTACGCAGTTTTTTGGGAAAAAAGTTTGGGAAAAATTAAAAGAAAATCGGTTTTGGCTAGGTTGCCCGGTCAAGCCGGACAATGACATGGGGGGACGGAAGTAAGAGATGCTGAAACTAGTTCAGCATGACGAGGGGATATGGGGTACGGGGGATAAAAAAAGGTCGCTCGCGGAGCGAGCGACCTTTTTGATTTTAACTAATTAGAACTAGGTGTTCAAATTAGAGGGAAATCTTACAACCAACATCAAGCTGACCAGCTTTTACGTTGTAGT
>CAMNGG010000068.1 GCA_946537975.1 uncultured Treponema sp.
CATTTTTCCACCTGCACTATCATCAGGAAGTTTAAAATTTTCGTCTGTTACAGCCTCATGAGAAGTTGCATAAGTCGGCACCATAATAAAGCGTTTTGCATTATTTCCACCGCTTGCACGAATTGTATCTACAATCAGCTGATTATAATCACAAAGGATTTTTGTACCCGCATTATAGGCAGCTTTATCTTCTTCTGAAGACCAGGTATTTATATTCCAGATTTCAGAGCCATCTTCTTTTATAACGCGAGGTTCATTCAAAGTTTCAAAAATCAGGCGTTCATCATAAGAACCATTAAAGGCTGTGCAAATCTGCTCGTAAACAGCTTTCAAATATCTTTCTGATTCTGCACGGTCGGTTTCTGTAAGATTATAGCCATCGGCATAGCCAAGCGGGCTCGGACTAAATTTATGAACTGAATGATGTTCATTCAAAAGAACATAAAGTCCATCTTCAAGTGCCCAGTCTACAACCTCTTTTACACGTGCCATAAAATCCGGATCAATTGTATAATTTTTATCAATTATGTAGGGATACCAGGTTACACAGATTCTTATAGACTTAAAACCTAAATCGCGGACTTCATCAATATAGGCTTTTGTTACCAGAGGAAGTTCTCCAAGTTCAAAGGCAAGTCCACCATAACCATTTCCTACTGCAACCTTCTGGTCTTCCAGATTCATTACGAGAGGTTCACCCGCTTTATTAAAATTGCGCTGGAAACCATAACCTGTCTGTCTTAATTCTTTCTGATTATAATAAGGACAGGCAGAAAGGCCGCTTCCAAGACTCAAGCCTAGACCAATTTTATCTGAAAGCTCAAGAGCAGTTATACTATCATTAAAAGTTCCAGACTTTTTATCTGTGATTGCAGACTTTGTTTCTGTTTTCTTTTCCTTTACAAAATTAACTTCTTTAAGAATAAGGGAAGATTCTGCAATTCCAATTTTACTTTCCGGCGAACGGGTCATTAAACTTAAGCCGGTAACTTTTTTCTTTCTCAGAGCATCTAATTCTATATAAGCTGTTGTCTTATTTTTTTGTAAAAATACTTCAGAAAGGCTTTCATCTTCATAATGCACTCTGAAAATAATATTCGGAAAGTCCAGCTTTTCATACACAAGCTTTACATATTTATATTCCGAAGCATCGACGGCATCGATTCCTATACTTGCACCCTTGCTGCCGTTTTTCAAAATAACTTTTCCACTTGCTGCATCAAAAGAACCATCCTGCTCATTCCATACCCATACCTGAGTTATTGGAATTATAAGCCCATCCTTCTTATCATTCTGAGTTTCATCCTTTTTCTGATTCTCAGTTTCGTTTTTTGATGCATCCCCGGTTGCTGGTGCACAGCCGACAATTGTAAAAAGAGCGGAAATCAAAAATACCACAAGCAGTACAGTGGTAATGATATAAAACGTTTTTTTCATATAAATAAGGCCTCCTACGATGATTATAAAACAAGATGAGGGATTGCCGTCGGGAGTTTTCTCCTATTTTTTTGATTATTCTACAATGGTTGCCCGGTGTTAGATTGCCGTGTCAAGCACGGCAATGACAGAGTGCAGAACAGCAATGACAGAGTGCATTTTATTTATATTTTTCAATTAATTCTTCGCGCTTTTTGCAGCCGGCCAGTTTTATAAGATAACTGATATAATTTTCAACAGTATGAAGGGAGATAAATAATTCGTCTGCAATCTGCTTATTTGTTTTGCCCTGCAGTGCCATTTCAAAAACAACTTTTTCCTGCTTTTTCAGCACGGAAGTTATAGATTCCAGCTCGCTTTGAATGGATTCAGACTTTTTTTCGTAGTAAGTACCGCCCGCCTGAACAACAGAAAGACAGCGCACAAGCTCTTCATCACTGGCAACTTTAGAAATATAGCCCTGAACACCTAAATCCTTAGCCTGCAGAATAAAGCCCCAGGTGTCATACATCGAATACATTATGATTTTTATAGAAGGATAAAGTTTTTTCAGTTCTTTTACTAAAGTAAAGCCAGATTCATTTTCTGCCAGCTGTATATCAATTATGATAATTTCCGGCAATTCTGATTTTTCATTTTTCAAAGCATCCAGACATTCAGCTCCACCCGCAAAGGCTCCTGTTACCGTAAATTTTGTATTTGATTCCAGATAATTTTTCAGCCCGTTTTTGAGCATGGAATGGTCGTCTACAATATAAATACTATTTTTCATACGGCACCTTCATCTGCACACTCAAGCCCTGGCCTTCAGTGCTGAAAAACTCTATTTGACCGCCAGCCGCCGCAATACGTTCCTTCATATTCCGTACACCAAAATGCATTTTGTTCCGGCCAAGTTTAGCAATATCACAACCTACGCCATCGTCAATAATAAATATTACCAATTCGTTTTTATCATCATGATTTTCAGTCTGAATCAAAATCCTCACATCTGTTGCATAAGAATGTTTTTCTATATTAGAAAAGGCTTCCTGCACAGCCCGAACAATATTCGTACATTTTTCCGTATCCATTTTTGGCGGAACAAAGTCTTTTTGAATCTGAATCTTGCATGGAATCTTTGTGCGTGCAATAAACTGCTGACAAAGAGTATCTATAATAGAAATAAGTTCCGTATTTTCTGTCTGAACAGAAAGTTCTGCCGGGCGGAAGTTATAACAGATATTACGAAGAAG
>CAMNGG010000069.1 GCA_946537975.1 uncultured Treponema sp.
CATCGTTTCCGTTCAAACGAACAAACAAGACATCTTCTTAATTATCCGTCCTGCGTGCTTCCCTCGTGGAACTTACGCACTTCGTTTTTGCATTGTATTAAATGCCAGTGACCATAGTGGAGAGGTAATACCCGTTCCCATTCCGAACACGGAAGTCAAGCTCTCTTACGTCGATGATACTGGGTTCGTCCCGGGAAAGTAGAAAGTCGCTGGCTTTTTTATTTAACAAGAACTCAGGGAATAAGCTGCGAGTTTGCGAAGCAAACTCGGTAGTGAGCGCCAGCGAACGTAGGAAAGTAGAAAGTCGCTGGCTTTTTTTTGTCAGACGGACAGCGTGACAGGCACGCTGCCGTACAACTTGACTATACACGGACACTTCGTGCCGTGTAAACGTTGTTGATAACCGACACCTTCGGTGCGGTATAACGAGCACCCTGGTCTTTGGTTTTGAGTCCTAAAAAAATATCGCAAACTTCTATTTTGTGTGTTATAATTATAACATATGGTTAATGCGATTCATATTGTGCTTTTAGTAATTGCGGGCATTATAGCAGCCTGGTTTTTATGGCAGATACTTTTATGGGTATTCTGGATTATTGTAAATCTTACAATCAGTAAGAAAAAAGAATATAACACAACATCAAAATTTTATAACTGGACATTTGTACTCTGGTACAGATATATGATGATAGCCGGGTTTCTAAAGGTTCATGTTACCGGTTATGAAAAGGTTCCCTTTGGAAGGCGATTTCTGCTTGTTTCAAATCATTGTTCAAAATTCGATAATTTTATTCATTGCGCTGTTTTAAGAAAAACTCAGCTTGCTTATATTTCAAAGCCTGAAAATTTTAAGATTCCAATCGGCGGACGTTTTATGAGACGGGGATTATACCTTTCCCTGCCAAGGGGAAATACTCGCGAAGAGTTTAAAGTAATTATGAAGGCAATTGAATATATAAAGGAAGATAAAGTTTCGATTGGTATTTTTCCGGAAGGTTCGCGAAGCAAAGATGGTAATTTACAGGAGTTTAAGCCGGGGGCTTTTAAAATTGCAGAAAAAGCAAAATGTCCTGTTCTTGTCTGCAGCTTGAAAGGAACTTTTAATATTCATAAAAACTGGCCATGGAAAATTTCTCATGTTTATATGGATATTCTTGAGGTAATTGAGCCTTCTGTATGGAATGAAAAAAATACTGTGGAAGTTTCCCGGTATGCTCATGATTTAATATTAAATAATTTAAATAAAATAAATCAATAAGAGAGGTATAAAATGATTTATGTATTTCTAAATGAACTTTCAAATAACGGAAAAGGAGCAGCCGCAAAAAATCAGCTGGAAAAGCTTTTTGAGGGGCAGGCTTTGAAATTTCTTAATGTAAGGGAAATTCAAAATGCGGCAGATACCTGCAAGGCTCTGGCTGCTGATGATAAAATTATAGTTGCGGGTGGCGATGGTACTTTAAGTCGCTTTGCAAATGATATTTATGAGCTGCATCTTCAAAATGAAATCTATTTTTATACTTGTGGTACCGGCAATGATTTTGTGAATGATGTACGTGAAAAGTGCGAAATCAAAGACAACCTTATTCCTATGAATGCTTTCTTAAAGAATCTTCCTCTTGTAACTGTTAATGGTGTAAAGCACTATTTTATAAATGGAATCGGATATGGTATTGACGGATACTGTTGTGAAGAAGGCGATAAAATCAGAGCCACTTCAGATAAGCCTGTTAATTATGCAGGAATCGCAATAAAGGGTATGCTTGGAAAATTTAAGCCTTGTGGTGGTACTGTTACTGTTGATGGAGTTTCAACCCGTTATAAAAAAATCTGGCTTGCTCCGACAATGATTGGCCGTTTCTTTGGAGGCGGTATGATGATAACTCCAGAACAGGACCGGCTCAACGAAGAGCATCTTGTTTCAAATTGTGTTTTCCACGATTCTGGTATGCTTAAAACTCTTATGGTTTTTCCATCGATTTTTAAGGGCCAGCATGTATCACACAAGGATATAATCGAAATTAAGAGAGGACACGAGGTTAAGGTAGAGTTTGATAAACCTTGTGCCCTTCAGATTGACGGGGAAACTTATACAGGAGTTACAGCTTATTCTGTAAGCTACCGTTAATTCTCTTCACCGGAAAAGGACTTTTTAAGCAATACCGGAACAAGCATTGAAGAAACGATAATCAAAAGAATTACAGAAGTAAAGTATTTTGAATCTACAAGACCGGCAGAAAGTCCTTTTGTGGCAACAATCAGAGCAACCTCTCCTCGAACCATCATGCCTTCACCTATCTGAAGGCATTCTTTCCAGTTATAGCCAAGTAACTTTGCCATTCCTCCGCAGCCGATTATTTTAGACAGGCAGCCAACAATTACAAAAGCAATGGAGAACCATAAAAGGCTGAGATTCATGCCGGAAAGATCTGTTTTAAGTCCTATGCCTGCAAAAAAGATTGGGCTGAAAATCATATATGCATTAATGTCGATTTTAGATTCCATGTAGGAAGCATCGCTTAAACTGCAGAATACAATTCCGGCTATATAAGCACCTGTAATATCGGCAATTCCAAAGAAATGCTCTGCACAGAAAGCAAAAATTAGGGCAATGCCGAGGGCGTAAATAGGAATACGTCGTGAGCGGGGATGGCGTTTATCATACCAGCGGAATAGTCTGTAAACAATAAAACCCGCAATAATGGCACAGACAAAGAAGGCGAGAGTCTTTAATATAATTCCAAAATAGCCGCCTTTTCCCGAAGTTACACCCAGTACAATAGTAAGAACAATGATTCCTATTACATCATCAATAATTGCTGCGCTTACAATTGTCTGGCCGATGTCGCTTTTAATTTTACCAAGTTCTTTAAGTACGGCAACAGTTATGCTTACAGAGGTTGCTGTAAGAATTGTTCCGATAAAAACACATTTAAAGAAGCTCTGGCTTCCCCAGCCGTCGGAACCAAAAAAGAACATTGCCATTATTGTTCCCATAACAAGAGGAACAAATACACCACAGGTTGCAATAAGTGTTGCTTTAATTCCTGATTTTACCAGAGACTTAAGATTTGTTCCGAGCCCGGCAGAAAACATAATTAAAATAACACCTATTTCTGACATATAAGAAATAAACTGATTTGCTTCGTTATAAATAATGTTCGGGTCAGTCTTACCGTAGTTTCTGAAGAAGGGGACAAAGCGCAAAAGAAGTCCGGCAATAATCATTCCCGCAACCTGAGGAATGCCGATTTTTTTTGCAAGTACTCCAAAATATTTTGCTACAATAACAATGATTCCTACTGAGAGGAGAATATGCAGAATTATATCTGTATTGGGAAGTGTTGTATTCATATTTTTGCCCCATTGCAATAATAAAATATATTATAGAAAACAATATTCAAAAAAATTGAATTATTATATATTTAGGACAGATTTTATTCAATAGATGTGTTATAATTATTGACAATATAAATTTCCCTCATGAGTTAAAAATGGCAAGGATGGAGAAGATGAAAAGAAAGTTTATTAATTATATATGGTTGTCTTTTTTACTGTTTATTAGTTCAGTTTACCTTTCCTGTGCAACAACAGTAAAGGTAAAAATGACTCGTCCGGCACAGCTGGATCTTAATGGAGCTAAAACCGTTGCTGTTCTTCCTTTTAAGCCTTATTCCTATTACAGGGAACATAACACAACTATTGGAATCGGCAGACGAATTGTGCTGAATACCTTTTATCAGATTTTTGAAATAAAAGATCCGGATGAACAGCTTGCAATAGACACCCTGCGCAGTCAGATTGAAAGAGGTCTCCTGGATTCGCCATATATTACACTTGTCAGCGCAGAATCTGTTCAGCAGTCAATGAGAAAGGGTACTCTTAATCCTGCTGATGTTTATCTTACCGGTGAGGTTTCCTATTTTTCAGTTGAAGACAGAAAATATGAAGAGAGAAAGATGGTAAAGCCTGCTAATGGTAATCAGCTTGCTGAATATCAGATTATAAAATACTGGGTAAGAGAGGTTGAATTTAATTTCAGTTATCAGATTGTAGACAGTAGTACCGAAACTGTTATCGCCTATAACGAATTCCGTTGTGACAGGTCTTCTTCAGGCTATGAGTCACGCTATGATTTACCAGGTGCTTATTCTTTAATTGAATCTGATATCAGGTCTGCCGGCCGAAGAATACTACAGGAGCTTCAGCCTTATACAATTATAAAATCAATTACATTGCTTGAAGTAAAAACAAAGGATAAGGCTCTTAAAGAAAGAATGAAGGCAGCTGATGAGCTTGCAGAAGATTCCCAGCTTGCACAGGCTTCTGCTGAGTTCTCAAAAATTTATGAGGAAACCGGACTCGTCGAAGCCGGATACAATGCCGCAATTCTTCAGGAGGCACTCGGAAACTTTTCGCTTGCGGAAGAAATGATGCTGGACCTCTATAATTCTCATCCTGATTCCCGGGTAGCAAAAGGACTTTCTGATATTCGTTATGAAATAAATCAGGCTAAACGCTTGAAAAAACAGATTAAAGAAACAGAGCCTTCTGAAGAATATCTGGATTCTATAGAAGAATCTGAAGATCTGGATCTGGATTTTTAAGTAGAAATTTTTTAGGCAGGGCTTTTATTAAAGGTATTTTGACCAGCTTTGGTAAAGGTCTTCTGCGCTGGTAAAAAGCCTGGCATTTATACCAAGACTTTCTGCCCCGGCAATGTTTTCTGCCCTGTCATCTGTAAAAAA
>CAMNGG010000070.1 GCA_946537975.1 uncultured Treponema sp.
CCACCGTCCAGCATGTAGTTTGTTGTTACGCTATTTACTACTTTTGACTTTATTGTAAACTTACTAAGTATTTCATCAAAACTTGTTCCCGCACCATTTGAAACAGAAATAATCTGATCTCCTTCATAATAATCAAGAGATGAAGATCCTGTGCTGGGATCCACACTATAAAAAGCAATTCTTGCAACGGTGCCGCTTGCAGTAAGCGGACCTGAAACCGTCACTACTGTTGGAATTGTCTTTCTTGTTCCGTTGGTATAAATAACCGTTACTTCATTATCATCTTCAATATGAGCATTTCCGCTGATTTTGAAAAGGCCTGTTGATGATGCAGGTCCACCGTTTGTATTTCCGCTATAGGAATAACTGACCATTACTCCGCTTGCCTTTCCATTAAGTGAAGTATTACCGCCAATAAGGCCCCCCTGCATATCAAAGGTTGCTGAGCTGCCTATACAAACACCGCCGCAACCACAACCATTATTTGATTTAATTTCTCCACCCTTCATGGTAAAAGTGCCGGCCTCAATATCTACACCACCAACACCATATTCAACCATATGTTCATAAGAACCGGTTTCATTTCCACTAATTTCGCCGCCGTTCATTTCAAAGGTTCCATTAGAATAAACTCCGCCGGCGCCAGATTTATCTCCAGTACAGTCTGTAATGCTGGCATTATCATTCATAGTTAGTTTTCCATAACTGTCTACATCAACTCCGCCTGCGCTGTAACGGTTATTGGCATTATTAATCTTACTTCCTGTACAAGTTGTTATTACAGAATTGCCGTTCATTGTAACAATTCCGCTGCGAAAGGCTGTTCCACTAACATAAACTCCGCCGCCTATATCAGCAGAGCAGGACTCAATTGTGGCATAGTCATTCATAGTCAAAGTAGCGTTTGCGGCATTTGACCCGCTTTCGCAAGCAATATAAAGGCCGCCTCCGTAACTGCCAACCCCCATAGAATTAGAATTACAGTCTGTAATTTTAGAATGGCCGTTCATTGTGACTGAGCCGCTGTATACATAAACTCCGGCACCGTACTTCGACTGGCAATTATAGATTTTTGCATTATCATACATTTCAAGACTGCCTTTTCCAACGTATACACCGCCGCCCTGACCATCACCTATAGCAGTCTTGCAGTCATAAATTTTTGAATCATTCTTCATAACAAGACTTGCGCTGGCACCCTGCACATAAACTGTATGTCCGGAAGTCTGCTTAAAGCCGCTGATTTCAGCACTGCCCTTCATAACAATTGAGCCCGAAACATACACTCCATACGAACCAGTACCTTCTGCGGCGGTACATTTGATTTTTGAATTACCGTCTAATGTGAGAGTCCCTGCATGAATGTTTGCACCAATGTTTCCATTTGCCATAACAGTAATATTTTTGAGACAAATATCCTGGTAGCTTTCTAAAGGATAGCCGGCAATTCCATTACCGGTAATTTTACTTTCCACCTCGCCGCCGTCTCCTTCTATCATAAGATGGGCTGCAGGAATGTTCTGTATAACAAGGTTTTCTGCAAAGGTACCGCTTGTTATGATTTTGTAGTTTTCCTCGGAATTATCCAGACCCGTGATATAAGCAAGTGCATCGGCAATTGTAGCAAAAGGAGCATCTTCCGAACCATCACAAAGTTCATCGGCACCTAAAGTGCGGGCTGTAGCATAAATATCAACATAAATAATTTCAGGTTCTGAAGAATTCTGATTTTCTGAATCACTTTTCTCCAGCTTCAACGCAAGCTGATTTTCGCCTGCAACCACTGTAATTACTTCTGATTTACCAGTATAAAGAGTGACTTTTGAATCTGCTTCGTTTTTATAAATTTCTGCTTCTGCCCAGAGTTCACTTCCTACAGGAATGTCTTCAAAAGAAAAGCTTTTTTCTTTACCCAGCTGAATTGTTTTACTGTCTTCAAAACCACCCTTTAGTGCAATATCGAAATAGAAATTTTCGTCTTCTAATGCAAGAGCCTCTCGCGAAGTATTTGGAAAAATTTGTCTGCTCTCTCTTGTATTGAGCTTGTTTGTGAAATTATCAGGAATCTCAAAAACTACACTGGCACTACTCTGATTATCAAAATCAAAAAAAGAGCAGCCTGCAAATAAGAAAAGTGAAATAACAAGAAAAAGACAGAATCTACCTAATTGATTGATTGGCGCTTTCATAAAACTCCCCAATTATTTCTTTTCTACAATATTATAACATATTATCATTTAATTAAAAACACAGTTGCGGGGAAAAAATTCTACTGTTATAATTATACAAATATGAGCGATGAAATTAAATCGAACGAAAACCAGCCTCTCCGCACAGCTGTTGTGGCAATCATTGGCCGCCCATCCGCAGGTAAATCAACCTTTTTAAATACTGCCTGCCAGGAGCCGGTAAGCATTGTTTCTCCTATTCCGCAGACAACCCGCAACGCAATTAAGGGAATTGTAAATACATCTTTTGGCCAGCTGATTTTTATTGATACCCCTGGCTATCACGAT
>CAMNGG010000071.1 GCA_946537975.1 uncultured Treponema sp.
CGCCGTTCAAGTGGTATTCAGGCAAGAAAGCTTAACGAAATTGGTAATGAACTGAAGGAAAAAGAAATCATAAATAATTACAAAGCCTTAAAAGAAGTTGATGGTCATACGCCGATGGAGGTTTTATGCGGCTGTCTTCTTGGTTTTTTTGTAGGGCTTTCATTTTCATTATTAAAGTAGCTGGTTATGAATAAGTATATAAAGTTAAGCTCTCCTTTTATTTTTCTTTTATCTCTTGTGCTTATTCTTGTTTTTAAAAGTCTGCCTTCCGGAAAATTATGGAAAAACTATTCTGTAATCTGCGTACCTGTAGAAACAGATGATTCAACAGTTCTCTCCGCAATAAATGAAGCAGGAATAAAAGGGGCCGTTTCGCAATCAAAGCAATATCTGCCGATACAGTTTTCAGAAAATTCAATTGAAATTTCAATGCTGAGATTGAATTATAATAATCCGGTAAATTCCTACATTACAAAACGTAATGCCATGTTTTTTGATAAGGCTAACAGCTATCGTTTGTATTATATACCTGCCGAATATGATTCTGAAGCTTCATTACTTATAAAAATACTTAAAGACAAAGGAATTGAATGCCTTAAAGACAGTTCCGCCGAATATCCCTGGCTACTGCCCTTAATTGGAATTCTTCTTGCGGCAATGCTCTTCTTATTTTCAAAAAATAAAGTACCTTTTATAACGGGCGCAATAATTCCGCTGACCTTTTTATACGGAAATCCTTTTTATCCTGTCGCAACAGCAACCTGTCTTGTTCTTTTAATCCTGTTTTTCATTTCCAATCTGTGGAGAAGAAAGGGGGCGCTTTCTTCCTTACTAAACAGATATTCCTGTCCCGCAATGCTTGTTATTGCCTTATTAAGTGCATTTTCAAGCTCCCTTGCTTCAGGCTTTTTATTTATCTTTGCAAGCCTGGGAACAGCTTCGGCACTTGCGTGCTTCTGGACTATAGAGGACTTTTTACGTAAACGAAAATCCTTTGTTCCGGTTTATATCAGATCCGCAAAAAGAGTTTCAATATTTGCGGGAAAAGTTTTTACATCAATGAATATTGTTACAGGAGCGGCAGCCTTATTCATTATTCTGATTTTTATAACCTCCTCAGATTTAATAACAAACAATTCGGCAAAGCTCTTATTTCCGGCAAACTCCGGTTCAAAGGATGAAGCACTACCACAATTCGAAGATTTTTATAAATGGAACTGGAATGTAAAAACCTTCCCTT
Source organism: uncultured Treponema sp. (assembly GCA_946537975.1). Taxonomy (GTDB): domain Bacteria; phylum Spirochaetota; class Spirochaetia; order Treponematales; family Treponemataceae; genus Treponema_D. The sequence continues at coordinate 1,241 of CAMNGG010000071.1, forward strand.
ATATTTCCTTAAATTCCGGAAATACAAGCGGAGAAGGGGAAATTACTTTTTCAAGTTTTGTAGAAAACGAAAAGACAGGCCTCATCAGTGAAGAGATAAAGACCTTAAAATACGACAATAATTTCAAAAAAGAAATTTACGATGGAATAGATAAGCTGAATTTTGATTCTGTTGAAAAGCTTATGAAATCTGAAGCAGAAGATTTCAGCGCAGGCTATACAGCCGTTTCATCCTACCAGATAAATATATTTGGTATAATTATGTGCTTTATTTGTCTTTTTATATTACTTTTTATCTATTTTTCCATTATTATAAGGAAAGGTATACATAAATGACATCAAATAATCCAATAGTTTCTTCGATTATAAAAAATTATAATACTTCGCAAAAAGCCTTTTTACCAAAGATAGTAAATATTCCCTTATCACAGGAAAGTGATTCCTGCTATAAATGTATTGTTAAACCGGGAGACATTGTAAAAGAAGGTGATGTAATTGCCCAGATGGAAAACTCTCAGGGAAAAACAAGTTTTCTTCATTCTTCAATACCGGGTAAAGTACTTTCAATAGATCCTTGCATTTCACCAAACGGACATCAGGAATTCGCAATAAAAATTCAATTCGGCGGCTCACTTACTTATCTTGGAAAGATTCCCCATGAAAGGGATATAAATTATTATTCTCAAAAAGATATAGCTTCAGAGCTTATTAAAAATGGCGTAATAAATACTTTTAAAACTGCAATACCGGAAAATCTTGGATTACAGATAGATAAACTCAATCAGGTTCATGAAAGACACAATCTTGTTGTAAGACTTTTTGATGAAGACCCATACCGTATAACAGATTCTCTTGTTGCAAAGTTTTACTTTACCGAGCTTGTAAAAGGAGCAAGATTTATCGCAAAGGCAATCAATGCAAAAGGAATTGTTTTTGCCATTGATAATAAATCTCACGAGAAAAATTATTTTGATAACCCGGATTATAAAGATATCTTTGCGCTCGAAATGAAAATACAGCGTTATCCCTGCGGAACCCCTAGAGAAATTGTTTCAGCCTTTAGCCGCGGCCCTTTGAGTAAGATTTGTAATTTCACACTTTCTAAAAAAGACTTATTTACAGATTCTTCTACAATCTATGAAGTTTATAAGGCACTTGCGCTTTCAACCCCATGTATAGACCGCCTTGTTCATTTTTCCGGCAATTGTCTTAATGCTTCCTGTCTTCTGGATGTAAAGCTTGGCGCAAACCTCAGAGACCTTGTACCGCAGATCGGCGGCTTTATTAAAGAACCCGCCCATGTAATTATCAACGGAATGCTTTGCGGAACCTCAGTAAAAAGCCTTGATATTCCGCTAACAAAATATGTAAAATCCGTTGAATTCCTTTCAAAAAAGAATAATTCCGATGAACAGATTTATTCCTGCATCAACTGCGGAAACTGCCGCTTTGCCTGTCCGGTAAAGCTTTCTCCGGATATACTTTATAATCATACCGTTAATTTTAAGCTTCTTAAAGAAACCTATGCCGCTTCATCACTTGCCTGTATTGAATGCGGCCTTTGTAACACAGTGTGTCCGGCAAGATTACCTCTCTGCCAGACAATTAAAGTTCTTAAAAACAAGATTACAGAATAACCGAGGATTTTATGAATAATAATTTTAAAGATAAAAAACTTAAAAATACCCGAATATCTGTAAAGCCTTTCGTTTACAGCATTCCTTCAATTTCATCAGTCTCAAAAAGAATACTTATATTACTTTCAATTCAGGTTTTAATGCTGCTTTTTACAAAAAGCTTCAGTGCTTTTTTTGTTGTATTAACCTCATTGTTTGGGGCAATCCTTGCATCGATAATAAATTATTATGTTAATAAAGAACCCTTTTACAATATTATGAACATCGCAATCCAGGGACTTTTAACAGGACTTCTGCTTCCCCAGACTTATCCGCTTCCAATGGTCTTTATAATTTCTTTTTCAACAATTCTTGTTTCCAGACTTATTGTTTTTAAGGGAATTAACAGCTGGATAAACATTCCGGCCCTCGCAGTAATTATAGCCTGGTATATCGGAAATACCTTTTTCCCTCAGTTTATTTTAACCTCAGAGCTTTTAAATATCAAAAACTCCTCTGCCTATCTTATTCAAAACGGTTTTTTCCCGATTTACAGCTTTGATACTCCAATAACAAGCTTTTTGAATAAAAATATTTTCAGCATAGCAAATGTTTCAATTCCAGAGGGCTATGTTTCTTTATTATGGGATTCTCAATCAATAATTCCAGCCTTCAGATTTAATCTGATTACAATTATTTCATCAATTATCATTTTTTCTGATAATGCCTTTTCACTGATTATTCCTTCTGTATTCCTCAGTGTTTATACAATACTTGTAAGATTATTCGTACCATATCTTTTCGGAGGCTCCATTAATCAGGGAGATATGCTTCTTGCCCTGCTTACAAGCGGAATACTCTTTTGTTCCCTTTATTTAATTCAATGGTATGGTACAATACCTGTAACAGTTTTTGGAAAAATTATTCTTGGAATTTTCAGCGGAATAATTGCCTTTTTAATAATCGGTTGCGGAACATCACCAGTAGGAATGGCTTATACAATTATCCTTTCAAACATTATTTGCATGATAATCAGAATCTTTGAAGAAAAGAAAAATGATCTTTATACAGGCAAAGTGATAATGAAGTATTCTGCAAAAATGGTCGCAGAAAATGGAGATAAAAAATGAAGCAGCAGATTTCTCTAAAAAACTTTTTCTTAAACTATGCGATTTTTGTTTTAATTGCGGCCTTTGTTTTTGCAATTCTTTTATATTTTGTAAAAGTTTCTCAAAAAGCCTGGGACCAGAATTTAATGCTTGTCGTAGAAAATACACTTGCAGAAAAAGAGCCGGACACCTGGGAAATTGGAAATCCGGTAAGAATCCCAAATCCTATAGGATCTAATTCCGCTGTTTATCATATTCGTAATAAGAAAAACGGCGAAAACTTTAAGGTAGCCTTAATTCGTATACAAACCTTTTATGGCCCACAGGCAGGTATTTTTATTATTGATGGAAAAGGTAGTGCAGAGTTTAAGGGCTACGCCGCACTGCATGGAAGATGTGCAATGCAGCTTTCGAAATCCTTTAATGGAAGGCGAGTTCAATACTGGAAGCTTCGTCTGGAAGAAATTTTTAAGTAGGTCAGGGGGAATAAAAGTATGAAGCAAAAAAAATCATTTATGTACATAGCATCTTTTCTCTCACTTACAATTGCACCGACAGGCCGTTTTGTTTTTGGTCTTGTGCTTGTTATTGAGCTTTTACTCCTTGAGGTACTTGGCATTCTTATTAATTCTCTCGTATCAAAGCTGAAGTTTGAACAGATAAGAACCTATTTCGTAATGTTCTTTATGATTGCCATAACTCTTTTATACAGACAGATTCTTGTTCTAACCTATACGGAAATTGCTCTTATCCTCGGTTTTATTCTGTATTTTCCTCCAGTTTGTGTTTTCCTTACACATACAATTTTTACAAATTATGAAGAACCCCTGAAGATAAGATTAAAGGATGACTTTTTGACATCTCTAATTTTTTCAGTCATTATTTTAATCTTTTATCTCTTCCGGGATATAGCAGGTTACGGAACCTTTACCTTCTTTGGTAAAAATCATCGCATCTACGAAAAAATATTATTTAATCCGGATAATGTAGGAATTTTTACCTTCTTCGCAACAATTCCAGGAGCCCTGGTGCTTACAAGCCTCATAATCTATTTCTTCCTTTTTATTCGAAATAAATTCAGAATTATTTCCAGTAAAGAAGTTGAAGCGTCACAAAAAGGAGAGACAAAATGATTTATTTATTTACTTTCCTTTATTATGTTTTGTTTTCTTCTGTAGTATTAATTTATGGAATCGGTCTCAATAAAATTGCGGAAATTGGAATCGTAAAATTCAAGGAAACAATTTTTTACGTAAAATGTGCAATTGCCATAATTTCGTCAGCGGTAATTTCCTGGCTCATAACCTTTTATCTTTTAGTTCCCCTAAAAATTACCGAGTTGTATCCTCTTATCTGTTTTATAGTTTACGCAACAATCAGCACCTTCCTCGGTGGAATAATCCGTCTCACAACCGGCCGCACCACCTCAGAATTTGCAATTTCCTATCTGATAATTCTTCTTTCAATTGCGGAAAGCTCAAGTCTTCTTTTCACTTTATTTATAAGTCTCTGCAGCCTGCTTTCCATGCTGATTATTATACCTTTCAGTCTTACCTTCAGAAGAAGACTTTGCAGCAACGGAAGACTCCTGGATGAAAAATACTACAGCCTTTATTTCTTATTCCTTGCCGTATTTATTCTTTTACTTTCTGTCTGGGATATTGTATGGCTTAATCCGGAGGTATTAAAATGATTCTTAGAATAATTCTCCTTATCTTGTTTTTACTTATCCTCATACTGCTTTCATTTTTTACCCTTTATATACTCATTCCTTCAATCGCAAAAGGTGATAAAAAAACAGATGATCCGCTGATTCAGTTATCTTTATCGCCGGTAATTTTGCCGGAAGAAAAAAAATATATTCCTTCAGATAAAAAGGCCTTCGTCTTCTGTTCCTGCAATAAAGAGTGCAAGCTTGACCGTTCTTTATTCAATGAAAAATACACCTGTACAATGGCAAAAACGACCTTCGGCTCTTCCTTAGATTGTAAGCTAGCCTGTCTTGGACTTGGTGACTGTGTAAAAATCTGTCCTCAGGAAGCAATAAAGATTGAAAATATGACAGCCGTAATAACAAACAACTGCTGCGGCTGCGGAAAATGCGTTCAGATTTGTCCTCAGGGAATTATTGATTTAATTCCAAAAGATACAAAAAGACTCGTAATCTGTGCTAATAATACTTCTGAAAATACCTCCTGTTCAAAGAGAAATTCTGAAGAAAATATTAGCTGGAATGACAAAAAAGACTTTAAAATATGGGAATATTGTTATAAAATATTAATGCGTTTTAAATGATGGCTAAGACATTTTTTCCATCATAAATGCGATACCTTTGGGGAAGGGTATTCTTAAAAAATAAATTTAAAAAGGAGAGAAAATCGGCTGCATGGTGGGGTGCCGTATAAAGAATAAATGGGTTCAATATACGTCAGCTTCATTGTAAAGTCTGTTCCGCTGTGCACAGAAGACACAGACTTTCTTGAAAAAAGTTTTCAGTCAAGCTATAAGCCGGTAATCAAATATCTTTATAATCATCCAGCCTTCCCAATTTCCTTTGCCTTTTCAGGTCCTCAGATTCAATATTTTAAAAAACGAAAAAATGAACTCATAACAATCTTACGGGAACTTGTAGACCGTAAACAGGTAGAAATTCTTGGCGGCGGTTATAATGAACCTTTACTGCCTCTCTTAAACTCGGTAGACAGAAATGGTCAGATAGACCTTTTGACTTCGGAAATCCGACAGACTTTTGGTAAACGCCCTCGAGGTATGACTCTTTTCCAGGACTGCTGGGATTCTTCTCTCGTAAATAATATTCACACCTGTGGTATTGAATATGTTATTTTAAGCAGTAGTCTTTTACCTGAATCCAAAAGAACCTTCCTTCCAATCTTTATGAGTGATCTTGGAAAGAATGTAGATATTTTTCCTTATTACAATGATCTGCTTCCAAACAAAGATATGCTTGCAGAGGAGTTTATTTATAATATTGAAAAGGCAGTGTTTAAGGCAGAAAAAAAAGATACTCATATTCAGATGGATGCCGACAGAATTGTTACCATCACACTGACTCCCGAGCAGGCTTGCAGGCTCAATGAAGAAAAATGGTTTGAAAAACTTGTAAAATTTATTGAAGATAATAATCAGGGCAGGGTAAAGCTTACAACACTGAATTCCTTCCGCACCAACGGTGTAAAGTTTAAGCTTACTTCTTACATTCCGGTCGGCATAAGTGATGAGATTTCTTCGCTTACTCAGATGGCCGGCAATGAAAGCCGCAATAAATTCCCATGTACTATTTATGATTTTTTGTACACTTATAAAGCAAGTCAGAAGCTTTATAATCGCATGATGTATATAAGCCTTCTTGTAAATCAATACAAAAAGGACAAAATGCGCAAAAAGTCTGCCCGCGAAAAACTCTGGCAGGCTCAGAACGGTATGTCGCTGCTTTGCACTTCCAGCATCCCGGTAAATAATTCTTTATATCGTCTGCAGGCTTATAAATATTTAAACGAAGCTGAAAAAATGCTCCGTGGCGACGGTTCTTTTGAAGAATCTGTTACCTGTTTTGATTATGACAATGACGGCATTGATGAATATGTTTGCCGTATGGAACAGTACTTTGCATATATATCTCTTGCCGGTGGTAGTGTGCCGGAGCTGGATATTATCAAAAACTCCTGTAATTATGCGGATAACCTGAGACGCAAGTTTGTTTTTGATGGCTTTGAGGATGCATACGACAGAGGGCTTTTTATAGATCATTTGTTTACAGAGTCTCAGCTTGAGCTCTATATTCGTGGTGAACCTGCCGGTGATGGTGTTTTCTCCCGCATTCAGTATTCTCAGCTAAAATATTCTCAGCAGCATCATGAGGTTAAGCTTTGCGCAAGGGCTGTCTGGAAGCCTACAGGCCAGACTGTTTATCTGCGAAAAAAGTATATTATTAATTCTACGGGAATGTATGTTCAGTACATCATTAAAAATGAAAGTGATAAGCCTCTTAATGCTAAGTTTGCCGTAGAAAGTAATATTTGTGATTTGAATTTCCTTACCGAAAAAAAGCCGGGCTTTAATATCGAAGCTCTGGATAATGGTGAAGTTGTTACTATTGATTCTCAAAAATCAACGCAGGACCTTAACAAAAAGGGTAAGCTTAAGAATGTTCATATCGTTCGTCTTTCTGATAAGCCGAATGGAATTTCTTTTGTATTTGAGCCTAATGAAAAGAGCAGTTTCTGTTTTAATCCTGTCAAAATCAACAGGCCGGGCTTCCAGAGCAGTGAAATCGGTATGGTAAACCTTACCTATGCTTCTACTTTATTCTGGGATATCAATATTGATGCCGGCCGCGAAACAGAAAAGAGCATTAACTTTACTATAATTCCAGTAAAGAAAATTAAGCGCTAGTAAAGTCTCAGCAGGAAGCAAGCTTTTTTATTAATTCGCGTAATTCATCAAGCTTTTTATGGGTAATGCGCGGATTCAGCAGGGTAAATTTCAGGCAAACCCGTCCGTCACTTACAGTCTGACCAATGATTGTTCCGTACTGGTGAATAAGGGTGCGGCGAACCTTTTTGTTGATTTCGTCAAGCTTATTGAGTTCTTCCGGGCTGCCGTTATTTCCGCTTCCGCAATATCTGAATACTACAGAAGAGATTTCCGGTTCTGTAACAACTTTGAAAGCCGGGTCGCTCTTGAGCTGGCTGTAAAAATATGCGGCATTTTCCATGCTTGTTTCAATCAGCTTACTCCAGCCGTCGCGGCCCCGAACCTGGAAGCTTGTCCAGACTTTCAGCGCATCAAAACGGCGGGTTGTCTGCAGGGATTTATCAACTAGGTTAGTGTAGCCGTCTTCTTCGTCTTCCTCGCGGTTAAGGTAGTCTGCGTGAATTGTGAGGGCGTCGAAGGTTGAGCCGTCTTTTAAGAGAACTGCGGAGCAGGAAATTGGCATGAGGAACATTTTGTGAAAGTCTACGGTGATTGAGTCGCAGAGCTTCAGGGCAGAAACGCGGTCACGGTATTTTTCGCTCATAATGACACCAGAGCCGTAAGCGGCGTCTGCGTGCAGCCACATATTGTGTTCGCGGGCAATTGAGTTGAGTTCTTCAAGAGGGTCGATGCTGCCGAAATCGGTTGTTCCTACAGTTCCAACGATAAGGAAAGGAATATTGCCGGCTTTAAGGTCAGCATCTATAAGAGAGCGAAGGGCAGTAGTGTCCATTTTTTTACGTTCGTCTACAGGAACCTTTACAACAGATTTATAGCCTAAGCCCAGAATATGAGCTGATTTTTCCATTGAAAAATGAGAAATCTCGCTGGTGTACATTCTGAGCTTAGAACATTTCTCATCCAGTCCAAATTTTTTGACATCGTAGTTCAGGTGCTTGTTGCAGAACCAGTCGCGGGCAAGAATGATGGCCGTCTGGTTAGACTGACTGCCACCGCTGGTAAATACGCCGTCTGCTTGAGCCGAGTCATAGCCGTAAAGTTTGCAAAGATGGCGGATTGTTTCAACTTCAATTTCTGTGGCAACAGGAGACTGGTCCCAGCTGTCCATAGACTGATTAAAGGTTGAAATAATCAGTTCAGAAGAAATAGTTTCCAGAAGTGACGGCCCGTGAAGATGGGGCATATACTCGGTCGAAGGAGTGCGGAGAAGATTTGGAAGAACCTTTTCTTTTGTTAGGGCAAATACTTTGTCCCAGCCAAGACCGTGCTCGGGCAGAATTGAGTCCTGAGCAACGATTTTCTTTAGTTCGTCAGGGGTCGGGCCGGAATAAGCAGACTCGTTTACAAAGGCGTCGGCAATTGCGGCAGCGGTCTGCTTGATGAGTTTTTTGTAGGTCTTTTTAGTGTTTTTTTCGCAAGTTAAGAAAAGTTCTTCCATGGCATTTTCTCCTAAAAAAAGATTCCCCGGTCAAGCCGGGGAATGACACATTCGTCCATTGTCATTGTCGGGCTTGACCCGACAATCTATTATTTATACTTCTCGTTAATCTCAAGAACACACTTTTCAAAAATCTTCCATGCCTTAGAAAGATCCTCGTCTGTAATATTTAGGGCACAGAGACAGCGCATTACAGCACCGTTACGGCCGCCTTTTTCTACGATAAGGCCGTTTTCAAAGCAGAGCTTTTGAACCGCGCCGGCAATTTCACCAGAGGCTGGAAGAGAGCCGATACAGTCCGGAGTTCCTCTCGGATCAACAAACTCGGTACCAACCATAAGGCCTTTACCGCGGATGTCTCCGATTATCGAAACCTTCTTCTGAAGCTCGCGGAGGTGAGAGCGGATATTGTCTCCCTTACGTACTACATCAGCAAGGAAATCAGGCTGTGAGACGCGGTTCAAGGTAATTGTTCCGGCCTTCATTGCAAGCTGGTTTCCGCGGAAGGTACCGGCGTGTGCACCTGCTGTCCACTTATCGAGTTCTTTTTTATAAACTACAACTGCCATTGGCTGTGAGCCGCCGATTGCCTTAGAAAGCAAAAGTACATCAGGCACAATATCAGCATATTCAAAAGCAAAAAGCTTACCGCTGCGTCCCATACCGCACTGAATTTCATCTACAATAAGAGGAATGTCCAGTTCTTTTGTTACGCGGCGTACAGTCTGCAAGAACTCTACAGGGGCAGGAATAACTCCGCCTTCGCCCTGAATAGGTTCCAGGATTACGCAGGCCGGCTTTGTAATTCCGCTTTCAGGGTCTTTCAAAGTACGCTCAAAGAAGTTACAGGCAGCCTTTACGCCTGCTTCTCCGCCAAGTCCGAACGGGTCGCGGTAAGCATAAGGGTAAGGGAAGCTGTGAACATCCGGCATAAGACCATTTACTGTTGACTTTGCATGAAGATTTCCCATGCAGGCAAGAGGGCCTTGTCCCATTCCGTGGTAACCGCCGGCAAAGGAGATTACGCTAGAACGGCCGGTTGCAGTTTTACAGAGCTTAATAGCGGCGTCTGTTGCATCCGTTCCAGATGGTGAGCAGAATTGAATTTTCGCATTATTTCCTAATTCAGAAGGAAGATGGCGAAG
>CAMNGG010000072.1 GCA_946537975.1 uncultured Treponema sp.
TGGATCTTGAGTATGTGAAACATTACAAGGGTGTGGTGCTGGGGCCGATTCATAAAGATGGTTATGGCAACTGGGTAACCGTCTTCAAAACAAAAAGCGTCACTCCTCATTTATCTGAAGATGATACAAGCTATGATTACACCTGGAATAGTTTTGAGGAGGCAAAGAAAAAGCTGGAAAAATGTGAGAATTCCAGCAGCCGTGTCTTTCACATAAAAAAAGGTCTGAAAATTGCTTTTAAGCATGTCATGTATCTGGATGGTGATATGCTGGACGAAATAAAACCCCGCTGGTATAGCTTATACGGTGAGTGGTTTAAGTCTCGAGGTGAATACATGCAGGCTCATAAAAGCGAATGGAAAAAACAGGAAGATAAAATGCGTCCGATAGGCGTTACTGATGCAGCTGCATTATTTGGGAGGTGATTTATGCAAAATTTTATGAATTGGCTGGGTACGGGGCTGCAAACTCCGGGCTCACTTGTTTCAGTTAGCTTCAAGCTGCTGATTCTTCTCGGTATTGTCTGGCTTGTCTGGACAATATATGAAAAGGTCTGATTCATCAAAAAGGAGAAATAAATATGTTAGGAAGAAACAGAAGAAGACTTGGAAGACTGGATAATAAACTTTATGGCATGAATATTGAAGATATCTCAAAAGAAGAGCTTTTATGTTCTATAGCATATCTTTTCCTTCTTACTCAAAAAGCAAATACCGGAGCATTGGATTTAATTTATCCTTTTATGGAAAAACTTGTAATCAGGCTGGGATTATGGGAGCGTATGGAAGAGGTTTTGCAAACCTATGTTGATTTTCTGGAAAAGAAAAATATACTTCGCCTTTATAATCCAAACAGCGCAGAAGAAAAGCCCATGTCTCTTAGAAATTGTATTGAGAATGATGGTGACCCAAAATCAATTAAATATGAAGTGGATAAGCAGATAGATTTATACCAGGGCGAACTTTTGGGGCCTGAAAAAAACTTCTACCGCATCATGCTCTCCAAAGGGAAAGGTATGCTCTCACAGATTCTATATCATATTTTTTTCAATAAGAGAGAAATAAATCTGGAAAGATTTCAGAATAAACTTCCAGTTCGCTTTGACTATATGGTGTCAAATACATCAAAGCTTGATTTCTTAAAAAAGGAACTGGAGCTTTCAGAAGAAGAGGCAAGATATCTTCTTTTTAGATATCGTAAAGTTACAATTGAAGGCTTTACTGAAGTTCTGGATTCTTTTAATTACAATTCAATGTACTTATACAAAACTGTTCTCGGTATAACACAAAGCCAGTTTAAGCAGATTACAAGGAGTGATTCAAAGCTTCGTCAGTTTGGCTTTATTGAAGATGACAGAAATCTGAATCCTGTAGTTGTTGATATTATTGATAATCAGGATTTAAGCATTTATTTTGCTGATTTCATTAAGCCTCAAGAGCTGGACCAGACTTATCCTCTTAACTCTTTTCCTGTGCCCGAGAAAAATTCAGCTATTTATAAGGGCTTGCTACAGGCAGAAACTCCTGTTTCCATGCTTTTGTACGGCGCCCCGGGTTCGGGAAAAACAGAGTACGCAAAGGCTCTTGTAAAAAGTGCAGGCATGAAGGCGCTGGTCTTTAAAAATGAATCAGAAGTTATGAGCAAGGATATTGCGCTCAGCAGGCTGAACTGTCTGCTTTCTCTGAACCGAAAGGATACCGTTCTTATTGTCGACGAAGCGGACTCCCTTCTTTCAACTTCCAGGATGTCTTTCTTTGGGCCTCTTGATTCACCAAAAACCAAAGGCCTGGTTAATAAGATGCTGGAGTTGTCGCAAAATAAAGTAATCTGGGTTGTAAACTATACTTCTCAAATAGATGAAAGCACCTTAAGACGTTTTACGGTTTCGCATAAATTTGAGCCTATGTCAGTTTCTATGCTGGAAAAAATTGCGGAAAAAAAACTGGAAAAACTTGAGATCGAAAAGTCTTCTAAAAAAGAAATCGTAAGACTTCTTTCAAAGTACAAGGTTACAGGTTCTTCTGTTGAAAATCTTATTACGACAGTAAACAGCATGAAGGACAAGAGCGAAGAAACAGTTCTTGAAAACCTGGAAATTGTTTTAAAGGATAATTCATCTCTTTTACACGGAAGTTCAAAAATGCGAACTCATGTAAAAGCGTCTTATGATATGTCTGTTTTGAATACAAGCCTTTCCGCAAAAAAAATCATGGATATGCTTTATAATGCGAAAAAGTTTGCGGAAAAAAATCCCGAAGCAGGTGCTGTCAGAATGCTTTTCTACGGGCTTTCAGGAACAGGCAAAACAGAGTTTGCCCGCTACATCAGTGAGTCTCTGGGAAAAGAACTTCTCCTAAAACGCGCCTCTGATATTTTAGACAAATACGTCGGCGGCACTGAACAGAATATCGCTGCCGCTTTTGAAGAAGCTGCCAGAAATGACCAGATTCTTTTGTTTGACGAAGCAGACAACTTTTTCAGCAACAGAAAAAATGCTGAAAGAAATTTTGAAAGAACTCAGGTAAATGAATTCCTTACTCAGCTTGAAGAATTCCCGGGCATCGTCATCTGCACCACAAACCTCAGAAATATTATGGATCCCGCAATGCTGCGCAGATTTCATATAACCGTAGACTTTAAGGCTCTGACAGAAGAGGGCGTAAAAAAGCTTTTAGAGAAGTTTTTCAGTGATTATGATTTTGATGAAAAACTTATCCGCAGGCTTTGCGATTACAGAACGGTAACTCCTGGTGATTTTGGAAAACTCTCAGATACAATAAAATTTATGGCCCCGGAAGAAGTAACCGCAGAATACATAATTGAACAGCTGTGTGAAATTCAGAACGAAAAAGATATAGACCTTTGTTCTACCAGACGCGTAGGATTTTGTGCCTAAAAAAGCATAGTAAAAAATTTGCCTCGCCGCAAACGCGGCGAAGCAATTCATTAAATCTCAGCCAGATCCTTCTGACCAATCATTCTGATTCCGGCCTTTTCCAAAACCTTCTCAGTTTCAGGCACATCAGTACATCTGATAATCATATAAGCCGAGCCAGACTTGCGGCCGGTAAAGCCGTACATATACTCAACGTTGCGGCCGTTGTCAGCAAGAATCTTAAGAATCTTGTTAAGGCTGCCGGCCTCATCTGGAATCTCCACCGCAATAACAGGAGTTACCTTTACGATGTAGTGTGAGCGTTCCAAAGCTCCCTGCACCGCAGCGGCGTCATCCACGATAATTCGCGCAATTCCAAAGTCGCTTGTATCTGCAAGGCTCATTGCCCGCATATTGATATTATGAGTTGCCAGAACGTTTGTAAATTCTGCCAGCGCATTTTTTCTGTTTTCGATAAAAATTGAA
>CAMNGG010000073.1 GCA_946537975.1 uncultured Treponema sp.
ATTTTCTCTACAGAATCAGGAATATTGATTGACTTTAGTTTAAGACATCCGGCAAAAGAACAATCTCCTATTACAGTAATTTTTTCTGGTAGTCTAACAGTCTCAAGTGCATTGCAGTGTTCAAAAAGCCTGGCCTTCAATTCTGTAATAGCTTTAGGAATTTCAATTGACTTAAGATTTTCGTCTCCACTGAAAACTTCATAATCAAGTTCTTTAAGATTATCAGGAAGTTTGATTTCCTTAAAACCACAACGGGCAAGAGAAAGCTGTTTTATTACAGTAACCCCCTCTGGAATAGTTAGTTCTTTTAAGGATTCACATTTGTTAAAGAGAGAATATTCAAGAGTTTTAATTCCAGAAGGAAGATTTATTTTCTTCAAACTGGAACAACCATCGAATGCAAAACGACCTATCTTTTTTACACATTCAGGTATTTCAACAGTTTCAAGATTCTTAAATCCCTGGAAAGTGCTTTCCCCTATTTCTGTAATTCCTTCTGGAATAACAACTTGCTTTTGATTTGGCCGCATAAACTTTACAAGCACATTATTTTCGATTAAGAACTCAGGATCTTCTGCTTCTCCATCCTGACACTTAACAGAAGCTGCTTTTACATCTGAATTGAGAAGATATTCCTTGCCTTCAACTTTTTCCCAATCTTCTTTAGAACCGGCAAAATTGATTTCAGATAAAAGCTGACATTCACTAAAGGCGCCTTCCTGAATAACCTTCAATGATTTTGGAAGGGTTATTTTTTTTAATTTTAAGCAAAAATTGAAGGTATTGTATTCTATTGTTGAGATTCCTTCTGGAATAACAATTTCTTCCAGAGCACGACAATTATTGAATGCACTGGCTTCGAGTATTTCAAGTTCTTTTGGAAGTGTAACTTTTTGCAGGCTCCTGCAATATGCAAAGGCACAGCATCTGATAGCTTTTACACTGTCTGGAACTACAACGCTTAAAAGAGAAGCACAGCCACTGCCGCATTTTCCGGCAAAAGCATCTCTGGCAATTTCTGTAACTCCATCTGGAATTTCAATATCAACTGCATTTTTTGAATTTGCACATTTTTCAAGAATATTATTTTTGATTGTAAGAACTTTCTTTTCGTTAGCCATTTTACACCTCTGAATTTATTATAGACGTGAAATTTGGTTTTTACAAATTTATTATTTTAAGTATAATTATAAATGAGGAAATAATTATGTGTTCAAGAGTTTTATTTTGTAATATTGGTTGGACTAAATACTATCGAGGACAAATAGATGATATTCCTAAAAATGGTGGTAAATATAACAAAAAAAACACTGGTCATGAATGCTATAATTTTTTCAACAATGATGGAGACTACTATGGCTATGTTCAATCTACAGGAAATAGTATTGATTTATCGAGAATTGATGCAAACACAGATATTAATGCAGGTTCGCTTGATGACGTCCTTGTCGTATGGACAGCAACGCCTACTTCGGGTAAAAAACGAATAATAGGTTGGTATGAACATGCTGAAGTATATTCAACACTTCAAATAGTTCCTGAAGCTGTAAAACGAAATCGCACAAACTTTAATAACTGTGTAGAATACAATATCAAAGCAGAGTCTTCTAATGTTTATCTTATTCCTGAAAATGAGCGCGGAAAAGATTATTATTTAGAAACACCCGGTCGAAATGTTTGGTATGCTGACGGCAAAGACAATGGCAAAGTCAATAAAGAGAAGAGAGAAAAAGCTGAAAAACTGAAAGCAAAAGCTATCGAACTATTTGATAAATATAAATCTAAGATTAATAATCAGATTTCTGAAATTGAAAACGAAATTGCTACAGAAACTGAGCAAACTCAAAAACAAAAAGAACTTATAAATGCTCAAATAAAAGCCTTGGAAAATCTTGAAGGCTCTGACGTAATTGGTTTAGGAAAGCAAAGGAAAGGGCAGGGATTATTTCGAAATCAATTAATTGAAAAATATGGTGAATGTTGTTTATGTGGTATCACAAATAAACAACTTCTTATTGCAAGTCATTTAAAATCTTGGGCTGACAGCGATAAAAATGAAAAAGTTGATGAAAACAATGGCCTCTTGCTTTGTCCGAATCATGATAAGCTTGTCGATAAATATATGATTTCATTTGATGAAGAAGGGAAAATTCTTATCTCATCAGCTTTATCTCAAAATGATTTAATCCTTATGAATATTGTCGTAGACAAGAAGATAAATATCACGGCAGGAAATGAATACTTTATTAGATGGCACAGAAACAAGTTTTACGAGCTCGAAAAACAACGAAAAACATCAAAAGATTAAGCCTGGGGCGTTACGGGGGCGGCGCTTGAGCCCCCGTTAGAAGGGGTGGCGGAAGACCGCAAAGCGGGCTGGAGACAGGGGAAGGCTTTCCCCTCCTTTATAAAAAAAAATTAAAAATTTTACTTTACGATTCACAAAAACATGCATATATTAAATATACTTGATATTTAACTTTTCTTCCTAATTCTACACAAAATTAAACTTTCTCATTTTTTCAGGCATATAAAATGCCGGGGAGTCACTATGTCTACACAAAATCTTTCTAAGCTTGAGCTCGCTGCAGAGGAAATTGATCAGGGAATCAATTTCGAAAAAAATCTGGCTTACCTCAATGAAGAGGGTGAAAAAGGCAATATCTTTGCACTTAAAACTTTGGGATTTCTTTACAGTCTGGGGCTTTATGACTCGCAGGATGAATCTAAAAAGCTCCTTATCGACAACATGTCTGAAGAAAGCGAAAAAAAAGCCCGCGAATATTTTACAAAGGCCGCAGAACTTGGTAGTGTTCACGCAAAAATCTGGCTTGCGATGGGAGAATGTATAAGAGTTGCTTTGAACGATAAAAGTGACTCTGAAGCCGGCGAAAATTTTCCGACTGCCCAGGATTTTCTCAACGCAGAAAAGCTTGCCCTACACGCAATAGAAGAAAGCAAAAAGGAAAGCTGTGACTGTACTCAAAATGCCGTTGCAATGATGTGCCATTGGCTTGCACAGGTTTACGACTCAAAAAATCCATCAAACCCGATTTACGATGAAGAAAAAGTAAAATATTGGGAAGAAGAATATGAAAAAAAATTGAAAAATTTTAATAATTTTTCGCAATTTTGAGAGTTAAGTTAACTATATTATTAACACCCTTAATTAATTATTTTCACCAAAAATAAACATTCTCATTTAATCGACATTCAACATGTCAGGAGGTTTCTATGTCTATGTTTAATTATCCACACTTCAACATTCTTACCCGCGAGGAAGAATATGAACTTACCGTTCAGGCTGCAAATGGAAATACGAAAGCACGTAATCTTCTCATTCTTTCAAACATTCCTTATGCAATTAAATATTCAAGAAGCTTCAGGCGTTACAATTTTGATGACGAGGATTTAGTTCAGATTGGACTTATTGGTCTGATTGAAGCCGTAGATAAGTTTGATTTTGAAAAAGGCTTTCGCATTATAACCTACGCAAAAAACTGGATTCGTAAAGAGATTATGGATGCAGCCGGTAAATCTCTCAAAAATCCGGCTTGTCCTATTAACCGCAATAATGATCCTGAGTTTGATGAAGAAGAATTTCTTTCTTCTCTCTGTGATAATTCAAAAAATACAGTTGAAGAAGAATGTATAAATAATGAGATTTCGGAGCGTATGAAGAAGGCCCTTAATTTTCTGCCTTCAAAGCAGGCTGATATTCTCACCCGCCACTACGGTCTGACTTATAAAGAGCCTCAGTCTTTCAATGAGATTGCTGAAAGCTATGGACTCACGAAAGCCCGAATCCATCAAATTGAGCAGCAGGCATTTTCTACACTGAGAAATGAGCTTGGTGATTTGTATGATTTATGCGCATAAAAAGGCAAGAAAAATAAGGAGGAAAATATGAGTAACGAAAGCAAACAAAATTCATCACTCAGAGACTTTACGATTTCAATGCACTGCATAACATTCACTATATGTCTTACTATGATTGATGCTTCACTGCCTGAAGATTTTGATAGAAGCTTGCTTCATAAAATCAAAAAACTTGCAGAAGATTGTGAAACTCCTGCAAGCTTAAATAAACTGCTAAATAGTTCAAAAGAACTTGAAAAAAAAACTTCCTGCTTATCCTGTTTCAGAGAGTATAAAGGAATCTGCTATCTCTATTATTCAGGCGTTTGAGGAAATCTAACTAGTTGCAAAGCTGCCCCTAGTTAGCAGTAAGACACCTCTTAAATAGCAGCAAGGCCGCCTTTAAGATCTTCGATGATGTCGTCAACATTTTCGAGACCAACTGAAACGCGAACCATACCGCCGTCGATGCCGGCTGCAACGAGCTGCTCATCGGTGAGCTGGCGGTGAGTAGCGCTGGCCGGGTGAAGAACGCAGGTGCGGATGTCGGCAACGTGAACTTCATCGCAGGCAAGCTTGAGGGCATCCATAAAGCGGACAGCTGCCGCACGGCCGCCCTTAATGCTGATGGAAATTACACCACAGGTTCCGTTTGGCAAATATTTCTGTGCGCGCTCGTAGTACTTGTCGCCTGGGAGACCTGGATATGTAACCTTTGCAATTTTGTCGGAGGTTTTGAAGAACTCGGCAACCTTGCGGGCATTCTGGCAATAGCGTTCCATGCGGACTGGAAGAGTTTCCAATCCCATGTTCAAGTAGAAGGCACTCTGTGCTGCAGGGTAACAACCAAAGTCGCGCATCAACTGAGTGCGAGCCTTAACAATATATGCAGCCTTGCCGAAATCTCCAACATAGCGCAGTCCGTGGTAGCTTTCATCTGGCTCAACCATGTCGGCAAACTTACCGGTCTTTTTATAAGCTGCTTCCCAGTCAAAGTTTCCTGAGTCAACGATTGCACCGCCACCCTGAACTGCGTGACCGTCCATATATTTTGTTGTTGAGTGAACTACAATATCAGCACCCCATTCAAATGGACGGCAGAGAACAGGAGTTGCAAAAGTGTTATCTACAATAAGAGGAAGATTGTTATCGTGAGCAGCCTTAGCCCAGGTTTCAAAATCAAAAACTGTAAGGGCAGGATTTGCGATTGTCTCACCAAAAATACATTTTGTATTAGGCTTAATTGCCTTGCAGATTTCTTCATAACTTGAATCAACATCAACCCAGATACATTCAATACCAAGCTTCTTAAGAGTAAAGCCAAAGAGGTTGATTGTTCCACCATAAATCGAAGACGAAGCAATGAAGCTGTCGCCTGCGCAACAAAGATTCAATACAGAAAGAAGCGAAGCTGCCTGGCCGGAGCTTGTGAGCATACAGCCGACGCCGCCTTCAAGGTCTGCAATCTTTTTTTCAACTGCATCGCAGGTTGGGTTTGCAAAGCGTGAGTACATGAATTCTGTAGGCTTATCAAAAAGAGCCGCAACGTGGTCGCAGCTGTCAAAGCGATAAGTAGTGCTCTGCACGATTGGGATAGTTCCAGGTCCACCATTTTCCGGCTTATAGCCTGAGTGTAAAACTTTTGTCTCGATTTTCATAATTGCGCCTCTTTTTCAAAATATACTGCTGGCGGAGCTATAGAAAAAAACTTGAACCGCCTTTTTATAGATTTTAATTATACTGAAAAACTTTAATATGATAAATATCTTTTATTTTCAGTTTTATTTCTAGTATTTATTTCCAGCCTTCCCAGATTTTCTGCGCCATGCCAACGGTTGCCTCAGTTTTTCCATTTCGACAAACCGGCTGCTTCAAAAGTGCTACCTGATTTTCAAAAAGCTTTGATTCTTTTTCGCTGTCGTCCAGGTAGGCGATGCTGGCATAATCCTTGGCCTTTTTGTCAATCAATGCGTCGAGGGCTGCATCGCGTCCGCCTTCCGTTCGGGCAAGCGCCGTTACAACAGAATCAAACTCACCGGCAGACATCTCTTTTTCCTTGAGGTCCACAAACTGAAAAGGAATGCGGCGTTCCTTAAAAAATCTCTGCGCCGCCTTGCAGTCAAAA
>CAMNGG010000074.1 GCA_946537975.1 uncultured Treponema sp.
GTAGGCGGTATCCTCATTAATCATAACTGTATGAAGATTTTTCAAATCCGGGAATTTTTTATAGCTGTGCCAGGTTATAGGAACAAAGGCCTTTTCCATTCTGTAAGCGCCGGTCCCTTTTGCTGTCAGTTCAACCTGAATCTCTTTTCCATTTTCATCTATAAAGCCTGCAAGAGCTTTCGGCCTCTGGGAATCTTCTGTAATATCTGCAATCTGTAAAAGCTCTTCTACAATTCCGTATTGACCAGGCTTTCCGTCTGCCCGCTGGCCTTTTGTTGCAAGCATGGCAGCTTTATAAATTTCTTCTAAAGCTTTTACCGGAAAATTTTCTCTGCCATAAATAAACTCAACTGAATCAATTGCTTTATTAATTTCTACTCCATTCCAGCTGGTAATTACTGTCCATTCACGAATTCCATTCTGATAAGCAGAGCCTTCTTCATCTACCAAAACTGCAACGACACTTCTATCCGAAAGACGGAGCATGCTCATACCATAATCATGTCCGCCAAGCATACAAACAGAAGGCTCCCAGATATCCCATTGTGAAACATAGGGGGAAACATGACCATCATAAAAATAATAAGCATAAGCCTGGATAGCCGCCGCAAAAAGCTTTGGATTTTTTGTATTCTGGGCCTTTTGAATTACAGGCAGAAACTTTTCCCTCAGGGCTGGAATATCAATTTTTTTCCAGTCTTTAAGAGAATAATATTTTTCCATATCTTTGGTTGTAGAAATAAAAGATTCAACGTAGCTCTGTCTTGTATGATTTCTCATTGCTGAATCCCAGACCAGAGGCTTGTAGATTGTGTAAAGTCCAGAAAGAATAGAAAAGGTCATTATAAGAGGATGCAGGATTTTATTAATGCGGGGCCAGATTGAAGTTAATGCCGGAAGAGTCAGCACAAGAGAGGCTATATAAAGCCATAAAAAATAATATCTGGTACTCCAGACATTTCCCTTAATTCTGAAAAAGGCAAAATGAAAAAGCGCAAGAGCAAGGGGGATAAAGCAAAGAAGCCGCCAGAGTTTGAGGCTCTTACCAGCTCGAAGCAGCTTCTTATAAAAATTACGCAGAAAAACCGCAAGACAAATCAGTAGAATTGAAAAAATCCATATGACGGGATTGTTGGAAAAGACTCTGTTCAAGAGCAGCAAAAAAACATTTTTCATATTCATATTATAGCACAATAATAACTCAAAAAAAAATTAAAAAAACTTGACATATATATCACACTGCGATATATTATATCTAACTTCGCTATAGCGAGGTGCGATATATCGAAATGCAATGCTAAAAGCGGACTTCGGCCTGCCCGCTTAATAAGGAGTTGAAATGGATGCAAAAATAAAGCGTGTTTATGTTCCAATGACAGAAACCGGCTTTTACATTCTCTTTTGCCTACAGGAAGAAATGCATGGCTACAATATAACTCAAAAGGTAAAAGAAATGACCGAGGGTCAGGTAGAAATTGGACCGGGCACAATGTACGGAACCTTAGGAAAAATGGAAAAGGATGGTTTGATTGAGTTTGTTCGTGAGGAAGAAAAACGAAAGCTTTATAAAATCACGCCAGTTGGAAAAGAAGTTTTGCAGTTAGAGATTGCAAGAATCAAAAGACTTTATATGAACATAGGAGAAAATTAATTATGAAAAATACAAAAACAATCTTTAAGCTTTTTACACTTTTTGAATATGAGGAAGAAGAGGCTTTTCTTGAAAAACAGCATAAGGAAGGCTGGAAGGTTGTAAGCTTTAAGCTCCCAGGCTTTTACAAATTTGAAAAATGCCAGGCTGAAGATATGATTTACAGAATTGATTTCACAAACGAGAACGGAGCAAATAATTCTGAATACAAGCAGATGTTTGCAGACAATGGTTGGGAATTTCTCTGGTCTGTAAACGGTTTTTCAATCTTCAGAAAACTTCGTGCTTCTGCCAG
This sequence comes from uncultured Treponema sp., assembly GCA_946537975.1. GTDB lineage: Bacteria > Spirochaetota > Spirochaetia > Treponematales > Treponemataceae > Treponema_D. The sequence goes on from CAMNGG010000074.1 coordinate 1,947, forward strand.
CGAGGCCAATAATGAAATCTTTACTGACAATGCATCAAAGCTTCAGATGCTTCAGAAAATACATCAGCGCAGACTGCTGCCTCTTATTACAATTTTCCTTTGTGCTGTTGTGCCAAATTTTATAAGAGCGATTAATCATGAATTTGGTGCTTCTGCAATTAATATGATATTTACATTATTTTTTTCAGCAATGTTTGTATTTTATACATATGTTTTTGTAAAGAGCATTGTAAAAATCAAGGAACTGAAAGAAAAACTTCAATAATAATAAATAATATAGAAAAACCGTCATTGCACAGCTTCTATGTAATGGCGGGTATTGTTTCTGATATTTAAAAATATTTTTTTTACTATATAAAAAAACTATGTTATAATTATTATTATCTTCGCTTCAAAAATTTCAAAAAGTATTAATTTCCTTATTAACTTAAAAACTTATGGTAAAACCATAGGTTTATTTTTTTACTTTAGGAGACTTGTATGGAAGGAAAGAATAATACTGGAAAGACTTCAAATCAAAAAAAAGCACGCAGACTATTCTGGGGAATGCTGGCCCCTCTGCTTATTGTTACATTTACGGCCTGTAGTTTCTTTTATTATGTTTCAGATCAGATTTTAAAAGCCTATATGGCAAATCAGCTGGAGCTTTCTGTTGAAAAATTAAATACAAAAGTTTCAAACAGTATGCAGCCAATCATTCTTAATGTAGATAACTTTGTAACTTTTTCTGCAGATTACGACGATGATGAAATTCTTGAACAGCTTCTCAATGCTTTTTCCGGAAAACTCGATGAATATGCTTCCATGCTATATTACGCTCCTGTAAAAAAATTATCTGAAGGCGGAAAATTTATTAATAATCAGAATTGGATTCCCCCGGCAGATTTTGAGCCGACTGAGCGTGTATGGTTTCAGGAGGCTGTAAAAAATCAGGGAAAGACCACCTTCTCTACTCCATATATTGATGTAAATACCGGAGAGTTATGTGTTGCTATTTCACAGGCTGTTTATTCTTCTCAGGGAAAGCTTAACGGTGTTATTGGTTGTGATATTCTTCTTAATCATCTTATGGATGCAATTAAGGAAATTCAGATTTCAAAAAATGCAAAGCTGGATTTAATTACGGAAGACGGCTTTTTCCTTACAAATGAAGACCCTTCAAAGGTAATGACTACTAACTGGATGGATGTAACAACCTATTCTCAAGATAAAACTGAATGGCTGAACGGAGAAACAAAAACTTATCTGGACAGAAAAAATTATTACGCTGTATGTAAAATTGGTAATGCTCCATGGTTTATTGTTGTTGAAGGTCCGGTAATGGATTTCAAGGGAGTTCTTTCTAATGTAATCATTGTATTTGAAATTATTTTAATTATTTTCAGTATTGTAATGTCTGTTCTGAATATCAATACAATCAGAAAAATGAAGAAGGATGAACAGAAGCTTGCTGAGCAGCTTTTTGAAGATGCACAGAGTCTTGTTGTTTCTTCAAAAGAAAATGCCGCAACAGCCCAGGATCAGAGTGCGGCAGTTAAAGAGATTGTCGCAACTATGGAAGATAATACGGCTCTCAGTGAAGATATTTCTCAGAGAATTCAGGACGTGTCGGGAGTTGCGGTAAAAACAAATTCTATTGTAGCCGAAGGCGTTTCCTTTATCGAGGCAAATATGAAGCAGCTGCAGGAAATTGCTTCTACAAATATGAATACAATTGAAGGTATTAAAGCTCTTGGCGAAAAGATTGAAAATATCTGGTCTATTGTTTCCCTTATCAATTCTGTTGCAGATCAGGCAAAAATTATTGCCTTTAATGCTGAGCTTGAAGCAAATAATACAAACTCTTCCGGCAAAAACTTTCACATTGTTGCTAATGAAATCCGCCGCCTTGCAGACGGAATTATTGAAAGTACAAAAGAAATCAAAACAAGAATTACAGAAATTCAGGAATCTTCAGACGACCTTATTCTTACCAGTGAAAATGGAACTGAAAAAATTCAATCTGGAGTTGAGAATGCAAAGAATCTTGAAACACGTTTTGAAAGCATAAAAAATGCTTCTGAAATTACAGCTGAAAGTGCTGAAAAAATTACAACAATAATTCAGCAGCAGACTATGGCAAGCGAACAGATTCTCATTACTCTCAAACAAATTTCAGCCGGAGTTTCAAACTTCTCTATGGCAACAGAATATATTTCAAATGCTTCTGAAAATCTTAAACTTGTCGCAACGGAACTCAGCGATGCTAAGGAAGCTGCTGATGAAGCTGATGACCCTGAAGAAGATGAGGAGTAAGCCCTTTATGAATGAAGAAATTATTGAAGAAATTGAATCAAAGGAAGAAATAAAAACTGTCAATACTGAAGATAAAGCAATGACCACCTGGCTCATATTCCTGATCTCCGGTAAAAAATATGCAGTACGGTCCAGCGATGTTGTTGAAATAATCAGTGACCTTTCAATTTATCATATTCCTTTTATGCCTAAATATATTGAAGGCCTCTTAAATTGCCGCGGAGAACCCTTTACCGTTGTAAATCCAAATTCAATTTTTGAAGAGACTTCGGATGCTGCTCCTCCTGAAAAATCGCTTTTTATGATTTTCAAGAGACAAGATGATCAGCTTTCTCTTCATATTTCAGATATTCTTTTGTTTACAAAAATTGAAGATACAGAACTCAAGCTGATTCCGGATGCAACGGAAGAAAGCTTCTTTCTTGGAACCGTAAATTATGATGGTGAAGAAATTCCTGTTTTAAATCCGAATGCCTTTGAAGTTCTTATAAGGAAAGATTGTGGAAACATCTAATCATTTTACCTGCCTGACTTATGATACAATTGATTTTCTCATTTTAAGCAAATATGTTCTTTTTGGAATTTATATCGGGACAAATGACGAAGGCAACAGAATTAATTTTGAAAATGAAGTTTTGCCAAGACTCAGCATCGGCGGTTTTCTTGAAAAGGAATTTAACTGCCGTCACACAGAAGATTGTAATGTAATGCTTGTTATGAATAAGATTGATTTTGATGAAGACCTTCAGAAAAAAATTGTAGATTTTACCGGAACAGCTTTTCCCGCAACCGGAAATTTTGCAATATCAGTAAATTCTTCCGTAACCAGCCGGATTATAGATATTTCATTTTTAAGATTGATTCCTGAGGGAATAAGAAAAAGAACAAACGAATGCGGTATAAGCGCAATTGGTTTTACAGAACGAAGACAGATTCTTCTTTCACCCGATAACCTTTTGCGCAGCTTTTTGCGGGGGTCTTTATGAGAATAATGCTGGCAGATGACTCCGCAGTTGTAAGAACAATTATTGCTCAAAACTTTGCGAAAAATCCAGAAATAAAAATTATTGCCTCAGTTTCAACTTGTCAGAAATTATTGAATAATATTACTCTTGAAAATCCTGATGCGATTATTTGTGGAAATGCTGCTTCAGATGAATCGGAAAAAGCTGCCTTAAATACAATCATAAACAAGCATAATATTCCCGTTTTACTTCTCGAAAATTCTGACAGCTATTCAATACCATTTGTTGCAAAGCTTACAGAAACAATCGCAAAACCTAAATTAAGAGAATATAACCAGGAGTTTTTCTCTACTCTGTTTAAAAAGCTTAAGACTTTAATAGAACGAAAATCTGCTTCAAACACAGGAGTTAATACTGATAAAAGCAGAATAAAGCTTCTTTGTATAGGTGCTTCCACCGGAGGACCAACAGCCGTTTCAGAAGTATTTTCAGGCCTCGGATATAACTTCCCTTTACCAATACTTTATACTCAGCATATTGAAATTGAAAAGGATAAGCCGCTTGTAGCCTGGTTAAATGAAGTTTGTAAAAACGTAAAAGTTAAACTTGCAGAAGATGGTGAAGAAGCAATGCCGGGTACTGTTTATATGGCACCTGCCGACAGACATCTTGTGATAAGTCATGAAAGCCATTCAGGAAAACCAGTTCTTAAAATATCAGATGAAGAACCGGAAAGATATTTGCGTCCTGCTGTAAATAAATTATTTAACTCTGCCGCAAAAATCTATAGGGATACCGTGCTTGCAGTTCTGCTTACCGGAATGGGAGCTGATGGCGCAAATGGCTGTAAGGAAATTTGTGAGAATGGTGGCTGGACAATTGTAGAAGATAAATCTACCTGTGCAGTATTCGGCATGCCGGCCGCCGCAATTGAGCTTGGTGCGGCAAAAGAAGTTTTACCCCGCCCTGAAATTTCTAAAAGAATACTGGAAATGGTGAAGAGATGATGGAGAAATGATGGAAGCTCAAAAGATTGTTCTGACAGAAGATATCCTCGACTCATTTATAAGTATTCTTACGACTCTAACCGGTATAGTTCCTCGGGCAAGTCACAGAGACGGCATTAAATATTTTATTGAAAAAAAGATTTCTGAAAATAAATATTCAATTGATGAATATAGAAGAATGCTTTTCACCGACAAAAAACTTATTTCGGAATTTGTAAATGAAAGCACTGTAAATGAAACTTATTTTTTTCGTGAAGAAAAGCAGTTTGCCCTGCTCAAAAATAAATTATTTCCCCAATGGAGAATAAAAGAAAAAGACAAAGAAATACGAATGTGGAGTGCAGCCTGTTCTTATGGAGAGGAAGCCTATTCACTTGCAGTTATGGCTTTACAATGCGGAATAACTCCTTCAGTAACTGCAAGTGATATTAATTCTGAGGTAATTGAACATTGCAAAAGCGGTGTTTTCCTCAGTACTTCTTTACGTTCTGTAGATGGTCTTTCTTTTCAAACGTTAGTTTTACCTTACAGACGTGAAGACAGAAAAATTGCTTTTCCGGATAACATCAAAAAGCATATAAAGACAATGAATATAAATCTTGCAGAACTTGATTCCCCGGAAAACGCCCTGCTTTTACCGGTAAATCAAAATATAATTTTTATAAGAAATGTATTTATTTATTTTTCAATAGAATTAAGAAAGCATATCCTTCAGGTAATTGCGGAAAAGTGTCTTGCTGATGATGGATATCTTTTTGTTTCAATGAATGAAATTGCTCAACTGGATTCTTCTGTTGTACCAAAATCTCTGGAAAAGATTTCAGATGGAAGTGTATTTTATTTTCATAAAAAATCGCAGATAGAGGAGAAAAAGAATGGCACAAGTCTCTAATGATATTACTGACAGCTATGTTTCCGAAGTAAAAGAACTGCTTGAATCAGCTCAAAAGGATATAATTAACCTTAAATCCAATGAAGATGATTCAGAAACTCTCAGCCGACTTCTCAGAAACCTGCATACTATAAAAGGTAATTCACGAATGCTGGGTTATTCTACCGTTGAAAAATTAGCCCATGCAATCGAAGATATTTACAAAAGTGTAAAAGATAAAAAGATAAAAAATACCGATCGTCTCATAAAACTGGTTTTCGCCGTCACAGAAAAAATCCACGGCTGTCTTTCGAGTATCAGCCGCAGAGGAACAGACCATCAGGATATAGAGCTCTACCTTCAATACTGCGACAAGCTTGCGGCAGGAGAACTTATTGATGTCGATGCTTTTATAAAAGAAATCAATAAACAAAATGGGATCCTGCTCGAAGAAGATGACGAAGATTTAAATGAAAATATCAGCGATATCCAGTCTATCAGAATTAAGCTTTCAAGGGTAAATGAAATTATTTCTGATTTTGATACCATGATAACCCGCGAGTTTCACTTAAAAGCCCAGCTTGATGAACTTAAAAAGCTTGAAGAAAAGCTTGGAAGCCGCGAGCTTTCAAAAATCAGAAAGGAATTTGAAAACGATATTTATTCACTTGAAACTTCTATTTTTAGTGTTCAGGAAAAAGCCTTCGATTTAAGAATGCTTCCAATCAGCATTGTGCTTCGTCCTCTGGAAAACACAATCGCACTTGAAGCCATCAATCTGAATAAAAAGGTAAAGTGCGTAATCCCTGAAACTGATATAGCCCTTGATAAGGTGATTCTTGAAGAACTTGGCGATATTCTTATGCACATAATAAGAAATGCCCTTGATCACGGAATTGAAAGTCCCGCTGAAAGAAAGAAAGCTAAAAAGTCCGAGGAAGGAACAATTTCCATTACCTGCACAAGAGAAGCCCGTTACATTGAACTTAAAATAAGTGATGACGGACGCGGTATTGATTATGAAAAAATTCGTTCCAAGGCAATGACTTTATATCCTGAACGTGCAGATGAAATAAAAGGAATGAATGACCGCGAGCTTTCACAGTTCCTCTTTCAGTCAGGCTTCTCTACCAAAGACGAGGTTACAGTACTTTCGGGCAGAGGTGTTGGACTTGATGTCGTATGGTCAAATGTTGAAAAAATTAAAGGCCGTATTAAAATTGAAAGTGAAGCCGGTAAGGGAACTTCCTTTATTCTCCACTTCCCTCTTTCACTTTCTACCCTGCAGGGACTCTTCGTTTTCTCAAACAAAGAAAAACTGCTTATTCCTGCCCAGCACATTGTTGATATCATTTACCGCAAAAAAAGTGATTATATAACTTTGCAGAATCAGAATTATATAAGATTTGAAGATCAGCTTGTTCCCTGCTTCCCGCTTTCTACTTTATTTGAAGACAGAAAGAGCGGACTTGCCCAGGAGGAAGAACCGATCCTTATTGCAGAATATATGGAACAGAGAATCGGTATTATTGTTGAGCAGGTTGAACAGTATGTTTCTCTTGTTGTAAAACAAATGCCAGAAGGAATAAGAGGCTGTTCAATTCTTCAGGGAATCGTTTTTGATGAACATTATGATATTGTACCTATTCTGCATGTACCGGATATTTTACAACGGTTTAAATCTCTGCGCGGCTACGATATCAAAAAATTCGAAGCTGCTACTCAGAAAAAGAATATCAGAATTCTTGTTGTAGATGATTCTTTAACTACACGTGAAATTGAAAAATCAATTCTTGAAGGTGCTGGTTATGTTGTAGAAGATGCCTTTGATGGTCTTGATGGTCTTGAGAAAGCAAAAGCAAAACACTATGACCTTATTCTTGCGGACCAGGAAATGCCGCGTATGACCGGACTAGTTCTGCTGGATAATCTGCGTCGTCTTGATCAGTACAAAGAAACTCCGGTAATTGTTGTTTCAACAGATCAGAGCCGGCAGACCATAGAAGAGTTCCAGCGCCTCAAGGCCGGAGCAATTATTGCAAAGAGCGAGTTCAAGCGTGGAAAGCTGCTTGAAGCAATTAAAGAACTTTTGGGAGAATCATAATGGCAAAAAAAATCCTTATTCTTGAAGCTTCCTCAACTATGCAGAAAATCTTTACAAATACTCTAGATTCAAAACAATATACAATCCGTTTTGAAGCTGAAGCAAAAGCTGTTTTTTCTGCTCTTAGTGATTTTTGTCCTGACTTATTTCTTTTGAATTGTGATATAAAAGCACCTGATAGTTTTGAGATTGTAAAGCTTTGCCGCAGCTTACCTGGCTTTACGGAACTTCCGGTTGCCCTCTATTCAAACCTTCCTTCATCCCTTGATGAAGATTTTGCCAGAGATTGTGGAGCAACTTCCTTTATAAGACTTGATCCGGAAAGTCTTGTTGAAAACATTGACAGACTTGCTCAGCTTGAAAACAAGGATTCTGCAAAAACAAAAACAGGAAAAAATAAAAAACCGGATAATGAACTTCTATTTTCGAGTGCAACAAAACTCTTAAGTGAAAATACCTGTAAAACAATTATGCTTTCGAAAATATCGGGCCTTGTTGGTAAAATCGAAAATCTTGAGGAAATGATAAAGACCTATCTGCTTTTAATTGCCCAGGTATGTGAAGTTCCACTGGCAGCAATGTATATTCTTGAAAACGAAGGTCCACACGGCTATTACTTATCTTCCAGCAATATTCCTCAAAAGGATATTTCTGATTTTCTTAATGTCTGCGAAAGTGACTTTGAAAAAAATATGTCCGGAGGTATTTCCGCAAATAATAATTCAAAGAAGCTGGAAGCAGGAGATGTCCTGGAAAGATTTTTCAGCAGTGAGATACAGCTTTCAAGTTATGAATATAGAGTATTAAAAACAGATACCTCTGTACTCGCAACGGTTCATATTGTGGCACAGGGAAATATCATAAGCGAAAAATTAAACTATTTTGATTTTTGTATTAATAATGCCCTCGAGTTTTTTGATAAAGCCCTGATAGTCGAAAAGAAGATGTTTTTTGAAAAACGTATCCGCAGGGCCTTCAGTCGTTTTGTTCCGGAAGAAATTATCGACAGCCTTGTAAAGCAGGCTGATGATACAAACCAGAAGGTTGGCGTTGGAGAAACCCGTTCGGTTGCAATTCTCTTCAGTGATATTCGTTCCTTTACAAATATCAGTGAAAAAAACAGAGCCGATGTTCTCGTTGCCTTTTTGAACAGATATTTTTCTACGATGGTAGAAATTATTAAAAAGCACGGCGGTACAATCGATAAGTTTATAGGTGATGCAATTATGGCAGAGTTTGGAACACCTGTAAGCTACGAGGACAACTGCCGCCGAGCAGTTATGGCTGCTTATGAAATGCGCGATGCTTTGCCGAGCGTTGAAATGGGCGATCTTGTAATGCCGGATGGAATGGTCTTCAACATCGGAATCGGTATTCACTATGGAGAAGTAATTGTAGGCTCCATCGGTTCTAAAGATAAAACTGATTATTCAGTAATCGGTGATAATGTAAATCTTGCTTCCCGTCTGGAAGGTCTTACAAAGACTTATGGAAGCCAGATTCTTGTAAGCGAAAGTGTAAGAGCCGATGCCGGAGAAGATTCCTTCTGCTTCCGCCACCTTGATGATGTTCGTGTAAAGGGAAAGAAAAATGCAGTGCCAATTTATGCCGTTGACCGCAGCACTGATGAATTTCCTGCTGAATACAAAAATGCTTATATAAAAGGCATGGAGCTTTATAAGCAGGGAATCTGGAATCTTGCAAAAGATTATTTTTCTACAGCGCTTGATGCAGTAAAGGAAGATAAGGCCGCAAAGCTTATGCTCGATCGCTGCGAAGAATTTATAAAGAATCCGCCTGAAAACTGGGATGGCGCGATTGCATTTATGACTAAGTAAATATAAGACAAAGTTTCATAGAGGAGGAAGACATGAAAACTTTTTACAAATACTTTTGTACAATTTTTGCTTCAACTTACATAGGAGTATTTTTCCTTAGAATTTTTCACTATGGATTTATTTATGAAAATCCGGGCAAAATTATTAAGGGCTGCCTGCCTACAGTTTTTATAACACTGGCTCTTATTTTAATCTGCTCTGTATTTCAATGGCCTCTTCTAAATAACTTTGATGCGGTTATTGAAAAAGGAAAAAAGAATAAGGATGCAATCACAAAAAAAGATATTGCTAAATTAAATAAAGCCTACCGCAATTATGACATCATAATTATCGTTGCTCATATAATTGGCTTTCTGATAGGAGCCGGTTCAACAGCCCTGCTCGAAGCTAAAAAAAGTGGTCAGCCGATAAATCCCTACACCTTCACTTTAATAGAAATGCAGTCTCTTGCAACAGGCTTTATGTGTTACACCATAAACTATGTTCTTGTAAAAAGAATTCATATGGCCGGCCTTATGAGAGAGGTTGGCATGAAAATGAGTGAAAATCTTTTCCGTGTACAGAATGTTGCTATGTGGGCTTCTGTAGATGCTTCAATCATTAATATGATGACAGTTCCTTATGGAATTATTGTTAATTCACAATTACCTGGTTCTCATTTTGACCATTTTATTACCTACAGTTTGATAGGCTGGTTCACCAGTCTTGTGGAATTCTTCATCGTATTTAAGGTTATTACAAAGCGTATTCAGAGGACCCAGAAAACAGTCAGCAATAATCTGCTTGCGGAATCTACAAATCTTGCAGAAGCAACCAGAGTCTCTGCAGCAAACAGCCAGAATCAGTCTGCTGCCGTAAAGGAAATTGTTTCTACAATGCACGATTCAACAGAGCTTGCAAACAACATTGGAGAAAAGATTAAAGAGGTTACTGCCCTTGCAGAACAGTCCCGCGACGCAGTAATTTCCGGAAACGCTGCATTGCAGAATAATGTTAATGAGCTTCAGAATATCAAAAATACAAATATGCTCACAATTGATGGTATTAAGGAGCTTAACTCAAAGATTAACGGTATCTGGGATATTGTAAGTATCATTAATGGTGTTGCTGATAAAACAAAAATTATTGCCTTTAATGCGGAGCTTGAAGCTTCAAATTCTGGTGAAGCCGGAAAGAACTTCCATGTTGTTGCGACAGAAATCCGCCGTCTTTCAGATAATATTATTGATAGTATTAAGGAAATCAGGGAAATTATTACAGATATTCAAAAGGCTTCTGATTCTCTTATTCAGGATAGTGAGAAAGGAAGTTTGCAGATTGATAACGGCTGTGAAAGCGCTAAATCTCTGGAAAAGGAATTTGAGAGCATCCTGCAGTCATCAAAGACAACTGCTGACAGCTCTAATCAAATTATGACAAATGTAGAACAGCTTACCGGTGCCAGCGAGCAGATTTTCGTTGCCCTGCAGGAAATTGCAAAGGGCATTGAAAGCTTCTCACAGAATATTACAAGTGTTTCTACTGCGTCGGAATCTGTAAAGGATATAGCTAGTCTACTTTAAGATAAAATTTCTCACAGAGCTAAAGAGGACACAGAGTTTTAATATAAAAAAAAGGATCTCTGTGTTCTCCTGTACTCTGTGAGGAATTTATTTAATATCCTTACGCATGATTTTTCCAGAAATCGTTTTTGGCAGACTGTCTCTGAACTCAACAATTCTCGGGTATTTATATGGCGCGGTTGTTTTCTTTACAAAGTTCTGGATGTCTTTTACAAGCTCGTCGCCTGGCTCGTAGCCTTTTGCAAGAACGATAGTTGCTTTTACAACCTGACCACGTACCGGGTCCGGTGCGGCAGTTACGGCACATTCTACAACGGCCGGATGCTGCATAAGAACTGATTCAACTTCAAAAGTACCAATGCGGTAACCGGAACATTTGATTACGTCGTCATTACGGCCTGTGAACCAGAAGTAACCGTCTTCATCTCGCCAGGCGTTATCAGATGTGTGATAGTAGCCGTCGTGCATAACGGCCTTTGTCTTTATCGGGTCACCAAAGTATTCCATGAAAAGGCCCGGGAAGTTTCCGTTTTTCATATCAACTACGATTTCACCTACTTCACCATCTTCTACTTCGTTGCCTTCTTCATCAATCAAAGTAACGTTGTAGTAAGGTGCCGGCTTTCCAAGACTGCCCGGTTTGATACGTTCGTTACCATAGTTGAAGAGAGACAAGGTAGTTTCTGTCTGGCCAAAGCCTTCTCGGATTTCTTTTCCGGTGATTTCCTTCCACTTGTTGAAAACCTCTTCACTCAAAGGCTCTCCGGCTGTCGACCAATGTAGACAAGATGAGAAATCATATTGGGTCAAATCTTCCTGAATAAGGAAGCGGTAGATTGTAGGCGGCGCACAGAATGATGTAATATGATGCTTTTCAATCTGCTTGATAAGGTCGATTGGCTTGAACTTATCATGATAGTCATAGATAAATACACAGCACTCAGCAATCCACTGACCATAGAGCTTACCCCACACTGCCTTACCCCAGCCGGTATCAGCTACAGTAAGATGGAGACCGCCCTTCTGAACCTGCTGCCAGTAGCTTGCGGTAACAATGTGTCCAAGAGGATAAAGGTAGTTATGTGAAACTAACTTTGGATGGCTTGTAGTTCCGGATGTAAAGTAAGCAAGAAGAATGTCGTCATTCTTGCTGATATCTTCGCGTTTGAGGGCATGGAAGTCATCAAGCTGAGACTGGGTAACTGCCTTACAGCCCTCTGTAAAGTCCAGCCAGGTCGGATGCTTTGACTTGAACTCTACGCTCATTCCTTCATCAATTCCAAATGGAGGAACAGCAACAAGAGTTGTAAGTGAAGGACATTCCTTCTGAGCTTCTTCAATGTAAGTAAAGAGTTCGCGATGGTCCACCGCCACCACAGCCTTAATATAAGCGGCGTTGCAGCGGAAAACAATATCTTCCTTTGTAAGCATGTGAGTTGCAGGAATAACAGCAGCGCCAATTTTGTGAAGGGCTACAATTGAAAGCCAGAACTCATAGCGGCGCTGAAGAATCAGCATTACGAAGTCGCCCCGTTTAATGCCGATACTGCGGAAATAAGCCGCGGCGCGGTCTGTACGTTCCTTAAGTTCGCCAAAAGTCATAACAAGCTCTTCGCCGTTATCGTTGCACCATACAAAGGCCTTGGCATCCGGGGTACGCTGAGCAAGTACATCAACTACGTCATAACCGAAGTTGAAGTTTGCCGGTACCTTTATTTTGTAGTTCTCAAAAAAGTCTTTATAATCTTTAAACTCAGTTCGTTCTAGAAAATCTTCTAACATAATAAATCCTATATAATTATTGCCAAAAACTTAGCTTTTTTATCATTCAGCGCCTGCATTCCGTGCTGTTTTGTAGCATCAAAATACACGCTGTCTCCCTCTTCCAGAGTCATTTCCTTTCCGTCTACAACCAGCTTCATTGAGCCTTCAATCATATATTCAAACTCGTGGCCTGGGTGAGCGTTGAAATGAATCTCACGGGTTTCTTCCGGAGTAATAGTTACGATAAATGGATCTGCCTTGCGGTTCTGAAAGCCAGCCGCCAGAGCCTGATATTTATAATCGCTTCGTCTGTCTACCGAAAGTCCCTTATCTTTTTTTGTGAGGCAGTAAGAATGCATGTGAGGTTCTTTACCAGAAATAAGAGTACCAAGATCAATGCCATATTTTTTTGACATAGACTGTAAAATTCCAACTGGAATATCAACAGTGCCGGTTTCATATTTTTTGTACTGGTCAATTGAAATACCACAAACACCCGCAGCTTCTTCTACCGACACGTCCATAATTTCACGCAGACCGATTAAACGGTCTGCTACAGCCTTTATCTCCTCATTCATAATGCACCTCTTTTGACATAAGTTTGTCATTATCTGTGGTCACTGAGCCTGATTAGGAGTGACCCGATAATTTCATAATACAAAATAAAGAGGAAATTTTCAAGAGAAAAATTAAAAAATATTAAAAAACTTTAGTATAATTAAATGTTATTTGAGCTTATCAAAAAGTGAAAAAGCTTCATCTGCGGTCTTAGCAACTAAGCCCGGGTTATTTTCCTCAAGAGCCTCAAAAGAATTTAATCCCCAGGGAATTGAAACAATCGGGATGTTATTTTTTCGGCAGGCCTCAATGTCGCGAAGCTCATCACCTATATATATTATTTTTTTATTCAGGACTTTTTTTGATTTTGCCAGAGCTTTCTTTTTACCGAATAAAGAAACATCAGTTCTTAAAAAGGTAAAATAAGAATCAAGCTGATATTTTTTTAGAAAGGCCTTAACCGTTTTATAGGAATTTGAGGTTAATATTCCAAGCTCATAACCGGCTTCGTTTAACTTTTTGATAAGGGTGGGAGCTTCTGGAAGGACTTGAAGTTCATCAGATTTTTCAGAAAGTTTTTTCTTCAACTGATAAATAAGATAAGGAAGCTTCCAGAGCTTTACTTCGGCAAGTTTTACAAGCTGCAAGGCAGAAAAGTGAGTGTTTATATCGCCGTCAAGCCTTTTATATCCATACTTTTCTGCGTGAGAATTAATTATTTCAAGACCTGCTGAAATGGTATCCGCAATAGTTCCGTCAAAATCAAAAAGAATAATAGAGTCCATATACTACATATATAGTAACTCATTAATCTTCTACTTTCAACACTTCTCTACGGTATTTTGTACCAATTTCTGTAAGCTTAAATTTCTGGATTTTTCCGGAACCTGTCATAGGGAATTCATCCAGGAACATTACCAGCTGCGGCCATTTAAACTTAGAAAGCTTGTCACGGCAGAACTCAATAACATCCTGTTCGGTAAGAGTCTTTCCTTCGTGCAGAATGATAAAGGCACCTGTGATTTCGCCGTAACGTTCACTCTTAACAGCTGCAACCTGAATGTCCTTAATTTCCGGCATCTGGATAAGGAACTCTTCGATTTCGCGAGGATAAATATTTTCACCACCGCGGATAATCATATCCTTGATTCGGCCGGTAATGCGGTAATTTCCATTTTCGTCTTTTACACCAAGGTCACCGGAATGCAGGTAGCCGTTTTTATCAATTGTTTCTGCGGTAGCTTCCGGCATCTTGTAGTAACCCTTCATTACGTTCCAGCCCTTACAGCACATTTCACCCTGCACTCCAACCGGGCATTCTTTTCCTGTTTCCGGATCAAGAACTTTTACATCAATTCCTTCAAAGGCATCGCCTACAGTTGTGGCCTTTACTTCTACAGAATCATTCCAGTGGCTCTGAGTCATTCCAGGGCTGGATTCTGTAAGGCCGTAAACAGATGTAATTTCCGGCATGTGCATTTTTTCAATTACAGTCTTCATCAGTTCAACTGGAACTCCGGAACCTGCCATAATACCAGTACGGAGTGAAGACAAATCAAACATGCTGAACATAGGATGATTCAGCTCTGCAATGAACATTGTTGGAACGCCGTAAAGCGAAGTACACTTCTCCTTTTGAATTGAAGCAAGGGCTACAAGAGGATCAAAGCTTTCAAGGAGAACGTGAGTACCGCCGTGAGTCAAAACAGCCATAACTCCAAGTACAATTCCAAAACAGTGGAAAAGCGGTACAAGGAGACAGAGCTTGTCATTTTCTGTATAGCGCATGCGTTCACCAATAATAAATCCATCATTAATAATATTGCGGCTTGTAAGCATAACGCCCTTAGGGAAGCCTGTTGTTCCCGAAGTATACTGCATGTTTACAACATCTTCCGGAGTAACTTCGCTTTCGATTTTATGAATGATTTCTATATCAACATGCTGGCCAAGCAAAAGGAGCTCCGGTGTTGAATAAAGGCCGCGGAATTTTTCCGGTCCCATGAAAACTACATTTTTAAGGCATGGGAAACGCTTTGATTTAAGGCAGCCGCGCTCATATTCATCGAGTTCAGGAACAAGCTCCTTAATCATCTGAACATAGTTAGAATCCTTTATACCATCACAAAGACAAAGAGTTGTTAAATCAGCCTGTTTTACAAGATATTCAAGCTCATGGAGTTTATAAGAAGTGTTTACAGTAACGCCTACTGCTCCAAGGCGGGCACAGGCAAACATATAGGTAAGCCAGTCTGGAACATTGGTTGCCCAGATTCCGATATTATCTCCCTTACGAACACCAATGGCATATAGGCCGCAGGCAAGATCATCTACACGCTTGTCAAACTGTGCGTATGTAAAGCGAAGGTCGCGGTCTGCATAAACCATAAATTCGTGGCTTGGGTTTGCTTTTGTTTTTTCACGTAAAAGCTGGCTTAAGGTTAATTCAATCATCTTATACTCCATCTTTATAATATAGAAAATTAATCTATTATTCAAGAGAAATATTTAATTATAATAAAATAATTTAGTATAATTAAATATTTTGTCGGTACATTACCCCTCTCATACCCTGCCCTTTGTAAAGTGATTTTAACTTGATTTTTGTTTAACTTGTGAGATAATTAACTTTATGAAAAGAAAATTTTTCAAGAAATCGAATGTCATCTGCTTCATTTCAATTAACCTGGTTATTATAGCTGGTTTAATCCTCTATGGTTTAATTTCGAAGCAGCAGGCAGAACAGAGAGTTTCTCAGAAACTGAGAGAGGAAATTTCCCAAAAGGGAATTATGATGGAAGATTATTTACAGCCGGAGATTGCGCTTACAAAAAAGCTCGCAACTTCACCAAGTGTAATTGAATTCTTTGAAGATATCGAAGACGAAAGACTTCGTACCCATGCATGGGAAGAATTTGAAAGCTTTAGGGATGCTTTTTCTTCTCATATAATTTTCTGGGCAAATGATAAAGATAAGGATTTCTATAATGCAATGGAATATTCCTATACCATTAATCCGGATAATCCTGGAGATTACTGGTATAAGATGACTCTTTATGAGACAGACCTTTATAACTTCAATATCAATTATAATGCCGATCTTGATATGACCTGTCTGTGGCTTAATGCGGTTGTCCGTGATTCAGCTAAAAAACCTATTGGTATTTGCGGAACAGGTATTGAGCTTGATGGCTTTATAAACAAGTGCTACGAAAGTCTCAGCAAAAATATCAATATGTATTTCTTTAATGATTCAAAAGAAATAACAGGTGCTCCAGATAAAAAGATTCTTTTAGATAAGCTTCATATTGATTCTATGTACGAAAATTTGAATTTTGAAAATCTTATGAAAAAATCTAAGGAAGCTGTAAGCAACGGAAATCTCTTTGAATTTGAAGCCAGTCCTTACGAACGCGGAATCATAAGATATCTTCCAAGCTATGACTGGTATCTTATAGCAATAGCTCCCGATAATTCCGGAAGATCAGAAGGAATTGATTTTATAATGATAATAACTATTGTAATCGTATTAGTTATTTCAATCTTCATTGTAATAATTGCTAAATTCCAGGACTTTGTAAGTCGTCTGAAAATCTCTCAGGAAAAGGAACGTCAGGTTCAGATTAAAGAAAGAAAAATTGGTGAAAGACTTTTTGAAGAAGCTCAGAACCTTGTAGTTGC
>CAMNGG010000075.1 GCA_946537975.1 uncultured Treponema sp.
TGCAACAAGCCTTCCAAGACTAGTGCATCTGCATTTTTCATATTCAGCTAAAGCTTCTTCGTATTTTAATTTCAGAGTAGAGAGGTGAAAATCTTCAATTTCATCTTTTGTTAAATGCTTTTCTCCAAAAGATACAATTTTGCATAAAAAATAGTTATTGATATTATGCCTGTGAATCAGATTGTAGTAATCGCTGACCACTCCAATCTTGCAAATCACTTCTACATCAACTCCAAGCTCTTCCTTAAGTTCTCGTCTGATGGCAGTGTCCAGATTTTCTCCCGCTTCTACGCCACCACCTGCCGTTTCAATGAGGGTTGCTTTACCAAAATCATCATCTCTATTTGCCCTGACAAAATAGAAATTCTCTTCATCATCTATAACAATAGCCCTGGCAATTAACCTGTCATGATCAATTGTCGTAAGCGGCCATTCGTTATCTTTAAGATTAAGCAAAAGCTCTTCGTGATTCATCAGTGTCATATTTTCTTTATTATCCTTTTATTAATCTAATTTTCCCACCAGTTCATTTATCATCTCCCAGCCCGTACATCTTTTGTAGTTTTGGTTGGGGAAGGTGCAGTCCTGGTTCCAGGGGCGGTCGAAGACCATCACTTTCAGGTCTGGCAGGTGATCGAAAAATTTGAAGGCGGAAGGAGAGTCTTCGACTGCTAAATCAAAATGCATTTTGTAATAATCTTCCAGCTCCAGATTAAAGCTGCTGCCTTTTATAAAGTTGTCGCGGCCGTATTTATTCAGACAGTACAAATCAACTTTTTCAAGGCCATGATGATTAAGCCATTCTCGGGATGCGTCGTAGGCACTGACAGGGCGGCCGGTAATGATTTTTACGTCGTGGCCTTCAGCGAGCCAGTTGTTGATGGTTTTGCTTGCTCCCGGAGTTTCGTCATAAGATAAAAGTATTTCCGGCTGGTGGGCTTTTATCATCATTTGGTCATATTGTTGATCTGTCAGGTCAAAGGATTTCTGCAGATTAAAATAGTGAATTTGCTCGTAGGGAATATCAAGATTAAACATTTCTTTCACGAGCCCTGAAAAGTGGCGGGCAGTTTCGCAGAGGCAATCATCAAAATCAACGTAAATATTCATCTTCAAAATTATAACAGAAAACACGGGGCAAGGCGATGAATTATGCACCAATTCGTGATAAAATATTTTTATGGTTAAGCATATAATTTTATGGACATTAAAAGAGATGAGCGATTCTGAAAAAGAATCTGTAAAAAAAGGAATCAAAGATGGACTCGAAGGTCTTAAAGGAAAAATCCCTGGCCTTATCGACATCAAAGTAAATACAGAAGGCCGCCTGGCTTCTTCTACTGCAGACCTGATGCTGGATTCAACTTTTGAATCTGCTGAGGCTCTCAAAGGATATTCAAAACATCCGGAGCATGTGGCTGTGGCAGACAGTAAAGTCCGCCCTTACACAGTAAGCCGTTCCTGCCTTGATTACGAGGTATAAAAATGAGCGGGACTAAAGCCATCAAAACTTACACCGCAGAACTTTTCTTGAAAGAAAAACACAATCTCGGCGAGTCTCCTTTTTATGATGAGCGCACAAAGACTCTTTCTTGGGTTGATATTACGGAAGAAAAATTCTTTACTCTTGGCCCCGATGGAAACAAGCGAGTTTTTTCTTATGGGCAGAAAATCGGTTCTGCGGTTCCGGCAGAAAAGCCCGGCACTTATCTGATTGCTGGGACAGATGGGCTTTATCTTGAAAAGGCTGATGGCACCAAGCCTCTTCTTATCAAAAATCTTTCTGAATATTACAAAGCCTGGCAGCGTTCAAATGATGTGAAGGCTGACCCTAAAGGCCGTGTCTGGTTTGGCTCTTCTGTGGATGATGATATTCACGAGGCGAGCGGAAATCTCTTTTGCCTGGAAAATGGCCAGGTGACTGTAAAGCAGGCTGAAACAAAAATTTCCAATGGTCTTGCCTGGAGCTCGGACCGCAAAAAGTTTTATTTTTCAGATAGCCTGCAGTATGCAGTTTTTGAATATGATTATGATCTGGAAACAGGCGAGATTTCTAACCGCAAGGTTTTGTTCAAGCCGGAAGAAGGCCGCGGCATTACAGACGGAATGTGCATCGATTCAGAAGATAATCTCTGGGTAGCCTTTTGGGGTGGCAGCCGCATAGAAGAACGTAGCACAAAAGACGGCTCCTTTCTTGCGGTAGTAAATGTTCCTGCCAAAAACGTAACTTCCTGCTGCTTCATGGGCGATAAGCTGGACACACTTTTTATCACAAGCGCAGCTACCGGCCAGACCGGCGAACTCGACGGCTGTCTCTTTACCTGCAAGGTCGATGTAAAAGGCCTGGAGTGCGATTACTGTAAAGTATAAAAAAAAGTTTCATCAAGCATCAGAATAGGATACTACCTACAGGAGAAGTAAGAATGCTGATTCTGACCAAATTAAAATACGGAAACACAAATACCTATCTCATAAACTCACTGTTGTTTGATACAGATATGTTTGGAACAATTGCAGCTTTCTACAAATGTTTAAAACATAATAATATTCAGCTTCATGATATAAAATATGTTCTCTGCTCTCATTATCATCCTGACCATATGGGCCTGGTAAGCGAATTAATGAAAGAAGGAATCAAACTTTTATTACTTGAGAACCAGAAAGATTGTATCCATTTTTCCGACATGATTTTTGGAAAGCAGTTTGGCGACAAATACACTCCGATTAATGAAAAAGAAGCTGTAATAATATCTGCCCAAGAGAGTAGAAGTTTCTTAAGAAATCTGGGAATCAATGGTCAGATAATTACAACTTCCAGCCATAGCAAAGATGGAATTGCACTGATCCTAGATGACGGCCAATGTTTTGTCGGCGATTTGGAACCCGTAGAATTCATTGAAGGTTATGAAAATAATGATGCCCTAAAATGTGATTGGGAAAACATAAGAAAATTAGAACCAGCGATCATTTATTATGGGCATGCGAATGAGAAGATAGGAAAAGACTTCTAATTGTTTAGAAATGTCTTTTCTTTATCTAATTCTTTATAATTATCTAACTAAATGACCTTCCGTTTTCGGAAGGTGATACAACAAATAATTGACAATTGGCCAAAGTGGCTTGGATAAATTGAAATATACGAGATTAGTAGAAAACACCATTTGAGAAATGGGGAAGATAACAATGCCTACCACTCAATCATCAGATTACTCTGGCACCTTAAGATTTGTTACGTCAACCATTTCGACAATGTGAGCTTTCTTTTCCTGCTGAATAAATCCAAGAGAGTATAATGGAAGTGTATCAAAACCGTTTGTGGTACCGACATTTGTATCAGCAATTTTAACGGCAGGATGAATACCAAATCTTTTGGGATTTGCAAGAACAAACTTCATGCTTGTTGCACGGTTATTTGAAGCTTTACATTCAATAATTACAGTGTTGCCATCTTTCTCAAACAGAAAATCCAGTTCTGGAGAACCCGTTGCATCATGGAAATAATACAAATCCCTGCCTGCTTTAGCAAAAGCAGAAGCAACCATATTTTCTGCAACAGCACCTTTGTACGGCCCTAAATCGCCATCAAGTATTTTTTCCGGAACATCAATTCCAAGCTGAGATACTAAGAGTCCTGTATCAATATAAAAGACCTTGAATTCAGTTGCTTTTTTTTCAGCTTCAAGCGGGTAGGCAAGTGATTTAGTATTATAGGAACGAACAACCAGACCTACATCTTCAAGATACTGGAGTCCGTCTGCTTTTTCCGGTGAATGTCCTTTTACATCAACAAGACTGTACTGGAATTTTTTATATTCTTTTGAAAGCTGAGCAGGAAGAGAATTCAGACAAGCTTCTGCGCGCAGTTTGAGAACTTCGTTTACCTTATCAATTCCATTTTCATCTTTATAGCGGCCAAAATCGTCTTTAATTGAATTAAGGATTTGAGTCTGAATATCACGTACTGCATTTAGATCATGAGTTTCAAAAAAAGTATTAACAACTTCCGGCATACCACCAACAATCAGATATTGAAGATAAAGCTGGCGCATACTCTGATGTATGGTCTGTTCTATGGCAGTTTTTTTTTCAATAGATTTTTTTACATATAGAAGAACATTTTCATTCATCCCAGTGTTAATCAGAAATTCTCCGAAAGTAAGAGGATACATTGTAACCTGTTCTTCATATCCAACCGGCACACCACGGACATAAGGCCTTCTGAATCCTTTTACGCCAAGAAAACTTCCCGTGCAAATTACATCAAATCGACCATCTATAGCCCAATATTTAAGGGAGCTGCGGGCATTCGGACAATCCTGAATTTCATCCAGAATCAGCAGAGTTTTATTCGGGATAAAACGGGCAGTATGTTCGACCGCAGTAATAGAAAGAATCATTTGGTTCACATCAAAATCGCCGTCAAAAGCTTTATGAACGGCAGTATTTGCACGTAAATCCAGATAAACTACATTTTCATAAAACTGTTTTCCGAATTCCTTTGCAATAAAAGTTTTTCCAATCTGTCTTAAACCGCGAATCACAAGAGGATTATGTTCACGATTTTTCCATTCTATAAGTTCCTGCCATATATTTCGTTTCAGCATACACGTTATCCCTTTATTCGTATTATACGATAAAAATGTTAGAATTCAAAGGTATTTTACATTAAATATTGTCATTTTTTAAAGGTAAGTATGGGTTAGAAATGTTAAAATTCAAACGTAGATTGAAAATCTTTCTGTCAATTTTAAAAGGATAAAACCCATTAAAAAAGGCCTAAATCCACTTCAAAACAAGTGTATCTAGACCTCTTTTTTTACTGATCCCCCTTTAGCGCAAAGTCTTTTTTTGCATTTTTTGAAATCTTGTGGTATTTTCTTTTTCATGAGAAGTAGTATTAAAGCTTTTGTTTTTATCAC
>CAMNGG010000076.1 GCA_946537975.1 uncultured Treponema sp.
AGTTCGTCTATCCACTGGTGTACAGCGGAAATATTTGTTGTGATAATAAGCGTAGAGGTTTTGAGCATGTCCATGATGGTCATGCCGACGATAGTTTTGCCCGCGCCGCAGGGAAGGACGATTGTGCCGAAGCCGGTTCCAGGGCCCTTGTCGCCTACGAGGGCGCGGGCCGCTCCACTCTGGTACTCGCGGATTACAAGTTTTTTGCCGGCTGCGGTTTTCTCACGAAGAGAAACTTCTAAAGGCTCTCCATCTATCAGAGCAACCTCATCCTTTACCGGCCAGCCTGCCTGAAGCAGAAGCTGTTTTATAGTTCCGCGGTCTGTGAGTTTAAGCAGGAAAGAAAATTGCGGTGCACCGTTATCGTCGCTTGCTGCTGTCAGCAGTTTTTTTACGGAATGGTTTGCGGCAATTTCTTTATAAACCGGCAGAGAATCTGCTGTCAGATATAGTTGATGTTCAATTATTTTTTCAGCTGAGCCTTCTTTTACCGGGACTTCAATATCCGGACCTTCAATCAGCTTGATTTTTCCAAAGCGGCTGGAGGTTTCCTTGATCCAGGCGATTACAGATTGTGGTACATCGTAGCGTGCAAATTTTTGCAAAACAGCAGCCGCATCATCAGCGGAAAAACCTGCAGAGGCAGCGTTCCAAAGGGAAAGGGGAGTAAGTCTGTATGTATGAAGATGTTCAGGAGATTTTTCAAGCTCAGCAAAAGGAATAAGCGCATTGCGGCATTCCTCTGCCAGAGGTGCATGTACATCCAGCAGCAGCGAGCGGTCTCCCTGAACAATCAGCGGGTTTTCGTAGTTCATCGCAACAGATGATTATAGCAAAAAACGAGGGATTATAAAATATGATAAAGAAAAAAAAGAGAATAGCCTTATCCAAAAACTTCCTTTTTTGTGATGATTTGCACAATTATATATATGGAGTTTTATCACATTACGTTACCGGGGAGTTCGCGGGGACGATATATTCCGGTAAAAGAGAGGGACTTTGCTGCACAACTTGCGCAGAAGGATTATGATTTGAAGATTACAGAACTTATAAAGCGTGAAATTGTGACGCTTGAGAAGTATCTGCAGCAAACAGAGCATGGGCAGTCTATTAAGGCTTTATATGAAAGCTTATGTCCCACCAGGCGATCGCTTATTGAGCCTGTGACTTTGAGTGATGAACAGTATGCTGAACGATGGAAGAAGCAGATGCTGCAAGCGGCTGGGGAGGGGATGCCGTTTGCGGAGGATTCACAAAAGTATTACACAGCGAATGGCGAACGTGTGCGTTCTAAATCTGAGGTGATTATAGCTGATACGCTTTTAAGAAATGGAGTGCCTTATTGTTATGAAGTGCCGTTGAAACTGAAGCGGAGAGGAGCCCTTGGATACAAGGGTGGTGGAAAAAATGATTAAGGAGTTTCTGCTGTAAGCTGCGCGTGTTATGGGAAATTGATTTTTACCTTTGAAAATTGAGTTTCCTTAAGTCTGAAAGCTTTTGATTTCTGTCAAAATTACAGAGCTCTGTATTTTTGACGGAAGATTTCCAGGAGTGTTTTGGGGCGAAAAGTGAAATTTTCCGTCAAAATCATAGAATTTCGCGGTTTTGACGGAAAAAATGCAGTTGCGCCCCTTTTCTAGTTCAAAGCAAGGTCGCCGTCTTTAATCCAGCCGAGTTTACGGAACAACAAACCTAGAGCCCAGCACAAAACTGCAGGCAGCACGATACAAATCAGTACAAGGCCAAGCCAGTCAAGGAAGCCAGGCTGAATTGCAGCAGCGCCGTGGCCGATTGCAACTTCGCTTGGCTCATACCAGCCTGTAATTACACCAATCTGACCTACGAGACCGCAGGTTCCCATACCAGAGCTTACAGCGGCGCCGTTCATTTCCATTTTGAAAAGGCAGGTTGCGATTGGGCCTGTAATTGCGCTTGTGATAATAGGAGGCAACCAGGTTTTTGGATTTTTGATGATGTTAGGCATCTGAAGCATTGATGTGCCAAGTCCCTGCGAAAGAATTCCTCCCCAGCGGTTTTCGCGGAAGCTGAGAACTGCAAAGCCGACCATCTGAGCACAGCAGCCCGCAACTGCGGCACCACCGGCAAGACCTGTAAGACCAAAAGCGGCACAGATTGCGGCAGACGAAATTGGCAAAGTCAGCGCAACACCCACAACTACAGAAACAAGAATACCCATCCAGAAAGGATGAAGCTTAGTTGTCCATACGAGGAAGCGGCCAACAGAGCTTGCGGCAGCACCGATGTATTTAGCGGTCAAAACTGTCAAAAGTGCACCAACAAGAATAGTAACAGCCGGTGTAACGATGATGTCTACCTTTGTTTTTTTGCTTACAAGGCAGCCGAGTTCAGCGGCGATAATTGCAATAAGCAAAACTGCAAGCGGACCGCCGGCACCACCAGTTACGTTAGCGGCACTTCCAACTGCGGCCAGAGAAAAGAGTACCAGAGCAGGTGCTCCCATTGCAAAACCAATACCAATTGCCATTGCGGCACCAACTACATGGGCGTCTGTTGCGAAGTTTCCTGCGTTTACAAGAAACTGGAAAACAACATTGTTGTTAAGACGGAGCAGCTGCTGTCCCAGAGTTTTAATAATCGTTCCAATCAACAGGGATGCAAAAAGTCCCTGAGCCATACCAGACATTGCGTCGATTAAATAACGCTTTGCGTACTTGTTCATCGAGATACTCCTTAAATGTGGTTTCGGTATACTTTGCTTTGCAAAGCAGTCAACCACCGGATTTGTGAGAAAAATAAAAATGTTCAGTAAATTACTTGGTAGATGTGATACGCGGTGCGCCGTGGCGTCGCCGGTAATGCAGGACTCTATGGACTCTGGC
>CAMNGG010000077.1 GCA_946537975.1 uncultured Treponema sp.
AGCTCTCTCTTTTTCAAAAGCAAGCTCGCCACCAACTTCCAGTAGAGCAGCCTTAACTGCCTCTTGAGCAGTACGTTCAATTTCTTCTTCTGCAATTTCCATAACTTCCTCAATTGTCAGCTCGCTTGCAGCGTTTTCTGAATCTTTCTTTTCCGTCGGCAATGGTGTCGCAGACTGAGCCGTAAGATTCGCACAAAGTACGAGCATCAGAATTAGAAATACGCTCAATCGCTTCTTCACGTTTTTTAGCAGCTTTTGCATTTATCTCCTCGCTGTCATCAATGACTTCTTTTTCCTCGTAGCGTTTCTTATCTCCAATGAACAGCACAAAGAACACTGCAGAAAGAATCGCACCCAACCATATAAAAACTTTCTTAATCACTTTCCAAAGCTTCTTCATCAGATACCTTCCTTGGAATTTTGAAATCCTTAAACTTCTGAATCTCTCTTCCTGCAATTACAGTAAGAGCCACAGTCAGCCATTCAGCTCCGCCAAGAACTCCACAGCAAAGAAGTACAGTCGCAACAATAAAGATTACAAACTTCACGCTAAGAAGCTTTTCAATTAATCTTTGAAATCTAAAACTAATCATCCGCGTACTCCGTCAATTGCTTCTCTAATCTGTTCAAACTGATAATCAGCTCCAAACAAATCCACGTTGTCATCACTTGCTTTCTGCAATGCCTCACGGTCCAATCCTCTAACAACAATTCTGTAATCGTTTGCCTGGTAATAAGGCTTCATATCAGAAAGACTTCTCAATTCTGAATAAGGCTCCACGCAGTTAAGCACAACATCCTTTCCGCAGACTCCGGCTACATGACAAACTTCATTTTCCTTATAAACTCTGTTTCCAAGTTTTCTGTCATAAAGGGTTATAAAGAAAGCTGCCTGAATATCGTTCTTGTCCGGATTCTTTTTTGTAAAATACTTACGGTAAAGGCTGTCTGCCGTAACACGAATTGCACAGCCTGTAGCCAAAAGTAAAGCAAGACAAACAGAACCCGAACAGTCCGAACTTGTCAGATTTTCTTTTCCGCTTTCATATTTCAAAAACTGCATACGTCCTAAGAAATATCTGTAGCGTTCAGTTTCTGTCAGTCCTTCAACAATTTCTTTTTCAGCTTCAAGCATCAATCTCATTCTTAAATTATGGTTATCCATCACATCCCCCGAACCACAAGTGTTATTACTGTAACCGCCACATTAAAGCAGGAAATCACACAGGCAATTACAGCCATGTTTCTTCCGGCTTTTCCGTTGTCTGCCTTTATGTGTTCCTCAAGCCGTCTAGCAGTCGCACACACATTCGGATTGTACTGACACGCCGTACTTCTCGTATCAAGACAATCCATCCTTTTTTCAACAGCTTTCTTAAATTCTTTCATTTCAGATCTGAATCCAGAAAGCTCAATCTGTAAGCCGTTCATAGACTTAACCAATAATTCAATGTTTTCTATTTCCCACACCCCCTAAACAGTTTTTACAAAGAACTCAGAGCTGAACGCTTCATCTTTTTTATAGCGGAATGTCAGCTGCTCAATTCTTACTTTTTTAATATTTCCATTTTCCTTTAATCGCATATCCATACAGGCATCCACCCTGGCATGAATCAAAGGAAGAAAGGTTGTAACGTAATAGCCCTTAGTGTCCTTCTTACTTTCTGCAAGATAATCTCGTGCTCTTCTTTCATAAAAAGGAAGTCCGTCAAACTCGTCATCACTCAAATATTTAGAAGTAACGTTTTTAGAAATCTGTCCGTGTTCAGCAATTTCATTTTCATCTTTTACAAATACACAGAAGTTTGTTTCACTGATAATTGCTTTACCGTAGATAGAGGCTTTATAAAGTCCAATCAGATTTTCATTTCTGTCCAGCTGGATAACTGCCCTGTCGCGATAAGTCGTAGTGTCGTACTGAACAATAGAAAATCCATTCTCGCCATCTACAATCATATCGCGCAGGAACTCTTCTGCAGTCGTAACTTCTTCTGCATAAACTACATTGCGGCTTTTTCCTTCATTATTCTTTGCAGTGTAGATTGCCTGATAATCGTTATCTTTTATGATTTCCCTTGTATCTCCGGTAAACGGATAATAAGAATTCATGTTCTCGTCATACCACACAGGAGCGTCAGTATAAGTCCAGAGCTCCTGTCTTCCAGTCTCAACATATCGTGTATATTTGAGACGGATGTTATTTGCGTAACTTTCATTGTTATTAAAGAATCTGTAGTGAGTAATATTTTTCTCATTCAAAAAGAATCCGGAATCTTCACTGAACTCGTTTTCCAAATCGTATGGACTTTCAATAAAGCTCAGAGTCTGGTCTTTACCGCATTCCACACAGGCATTGTAAGCACGAGCCAGAGCACACAATTCTTTCCATGCAGTATTTTCAATTACAACATAAGCAATATTAAAAGGAAGCTCTCCGCAATTTATGTCACGAGCTTCTATGCCGGCTCTTTTTGCAATGATATGAACAATTGATTTTTCAGGCTGGGTTTTATCACATACAACCTTATGAACTGCCACCTCGCTGTCAGTCCAGTTTTTCTGTAAGCTTGCGTTATCCATTTTTACAGAGAGGTCCACAAGCTTGATTGTCGTAATCTTTTCATTAAAGCCTGTTTCCTGTACCTGAAAGCCGTTCTTATCTACAAACAAATTAAAACGCAGATAGCAGTTTTCAGAATTGCCGAATGCATACCAGATTAATACATTCAAGTCTGTTGTGTATTCACTGTCAGCCTCAATTGAATATAAGCCTTTAGAGTTATCAAGAATGATTTCGCCACCGTTGATTATTCCACCTTCAGAGCTTTTATAAGAGGTAATCACGCAGGAAAGAATGTCAGAATCTTTTACATAAACTTCCGTTCCGTCAGCTTTCAAAAAGCATACACGTGCAAAAGGTGTTATACCTGTATCTTCAAGAACAGAAGAAATTGCCGGTGGCAGCTCGTAGAATCTCACAGAACCACCTCCAGCTTTTCTTTTTC
The DNA here is from genome assembly GCA_946537975.1 of uncultured Treponema sp. Taxonomy (GTDB): domain Bacteria; phylum Spirochaetota; class Spirochaetia; order Treponematales; family Treponemataceae; genus Treponema_D. Next base: position 3,006 of record CAMNGG010000077.1, read on the forward strand.
ATTACGGATATTCAAAACCATAATCGAAGTCACGTTGAACTTCTGGAAGCATAAGACTGTATCAGCGCAGTTGATGTCGCATAAATCATCAAGAGGCTCTAAGTCATAAAGCTCAAGGCTTACGCCGTCATTTACATCAAGCGGTATTGTGAGTCTGTCAATTTTTTTATTTGAAGGATAAAACTCTGTACTCATAGGAAAGTACAAAGTAATCTGATATTTCGAATCGTTTGTATATTCGCCTGTAAGCTCAAACTTATAAATCAGCGGCAACACTTTTAAATCAGCAGTAACGTTGTGTCCGTTATAATGATAAGTGCGGCCACGCTCCCAGGAGAGGGCCGGCATATTTCCAGGCCAGCTGTCTTCATAAGAATCTTCCGAGCCTCTCAAATCAAAGCGGAACTTAAAGGCATCGCCGTTTGTTGCCCGGAGTTCAAAGCTTCTTACGAGTACGTTTTTGTAAGCTTTCTTTTCAAAAACTCTGTCAGTGTAAATATCAAAAGCCTGGTCATTGTAGAAAAGTAAAAGGAACAGAGCCGAAACATTCAGAGCCTCAAGGCGTGTTACAAAGCAGCCTGTAATCTCTTTCTTAGTTTCAATTCTTTTTTCCCTGTTCCTTCCACCAATTACGCAAGGCAAAGAATAGCCTTTGGACGCAGTTCTTACAGTTTCCTCGCTGTATGGTAATGGAATAAAATCACCGTCTTTTGCCACCGTCAGTGTGCAATCTCTACCTTGAATCTTCATGATTCAAGAGTAACATCAAAGTACAGTGCGGGAAGGTATATGTTTTCTAGACTTTTCCGCACTAAAAAGGCAAAATTCGTGATATAATCAACAATATGCTTACAACGCCGGATATATGGAATGACATTGCAAAAATTGCAGATAAACATTTCAAAGTTGATTATTCAAATGGAAATTTACCTGACCTCACAAACCTTGATTTCAATAAGCAAGAAAAAATAAATTCAAAAAAATACATGGAAGTAATTGAACGCCTTATTAGAGGATGTGATATTAATGGCAATTTTGATGAGAAGTTAGAAGAGCTTAGAGAATATACAAAAAAATATATTGATGAATCATTTCCTTTAATGCTTCCACAGACAATGACTAATATTCTACAAGGTTATCAGATGAATCAGTTTTGTAACTTGATTAATCCACCTGTTCAAGCTTTTGTGCTATATGTAGAACTAATCCGGCAAGTGTATTTTTATATTCAGGAAAAATATATTAAAAGAAACAAAGAAAATATTGAGATTGCTTTTGTTCACATATTTCTGGAATATTCGTTAGAACTTCTTACAGGTATTAATTCATTGCTTCTTGATAATAACCAGAATAGCGTTATTTCTGTTTACCGTACATTTTATGAAAACTATATAGTCTTTGCTTACTTACAAAATCATTCTGATCTAAAGCCTGCTTTCTTAGACCATGCAAATATGGATTATTACCTTTTACAAATTGAACACTTAAAACTTAATAAACAAGAACCTACTCAAGAACTAATAGAAGCAATTAATGCTTTAAATGATAAATATGGAAAAGAGTTCAAAAATGATTATGGCTGGGCTATACCTTTAAACAAAGAAAACAATAAATTAAAGATTATGTTTGAAGAATCCAATCTTGGTTCAGTTTTTAATTACTATTACAAATTAGCTTGTAAATTCACTCATGCAACATCTTTTTCATTAACAGTTAGACCGCCATTCAAAGATATAATCGGGTTCTTATATGCAATTACTGATATAATGATTAAAGAGTTTAAGGAGTTATTCAAATACATTCCGTTTAAGAATAAAAAAGAAAATGTACTTTTAAGCCAATGGATAAATGTTGCAACAATAAATCTTAATAAAGCAATAAAGGATTTTATATAGTCATATGAAAAAAGAAAGATGGAGCCAACCTCTCGCTACAGTTTGGGATAAATATGAAGAAGCTCGAAAAAAACAAAAGGATTTAACTCCTAAAGAATTTGTTCATCAATGGATGTACTCAGAAATGAGCAATCCTTTGTTACAAAATTTTGTTCAGGCACATATCTTTACTTTTGATATGTTCTATGCAGATTCAATAAAAAAATTTCTTCATCTTTTCTTTGTTGATAGTTCATTGAGAGATTTCTTAATGGATATGCCTATTAAAGATTTTCAAGGATTAACAAGTTACATAATTGAAAATGGGGAACCAGATAAAGGCGGTCAAATCTCTGTACTAGGACATGTTCCTGATGAAAATAGTAAGATTTCAAATTACTGTTTTGGCATCCATATTCCTTATGAAAATAAATATAAAGGTTATGCGTTTAGCTTTACTTATGATTATAATACAAAAGATTTGCTGTTCTGCTTTGCTGTAGGCAATGATACAAGTTATATTACTTTAAGCCATTATGATGAATTATGTAAAAAGAAAACTCCGGATTCTGAAAGAATTTTATAGTATCTGAGACTTGCAATAAATACCATCATTTATATGGATACATTTCCTGGTTGCGTTGTTGATGGCACTCCAGATGAAATCAAAAATGATTACTGTAAAAAAATTACAATTGCTGAAAAAGTCCTGGAATCAACAGGAGATAAATCTGTACGTCCACATTTTAGACGCGGATATTTCAAAAGACTTACATCAGACTTTTATACAAGAATGAAAGGCAAAACAGTTTTCGTATCTCCAACAATGGTTAATGGAGTTTCGAAAACCGTTTATACTGCTGATAACTTAGAAGAGTTTGCAGACTAATTTCAACTATTTTCTTCTTGGTTGTGGTGCTGGCTTTGGAGGTGGAGTTACAGTTTTTCCTCCCTGTGGGCTCGGCTTTTGTGCAGGTTTAGGTGGTGGAGTAACAGTTTTACCTCTTCTTTCAATTTCAGACATTAGTTTATTCTCCCATTAAATTTTTATATGCAAATAAAATAAATGAAGCAAATCCTATAATCAAAAATCCAAAAGCATACCAATTGAAAATTCTTGTAAATAAATCTTGAATTGGTGTCTTAAAAGAATAATCTGGATTTTGATATTGTTTGTCATATTCTTTTATTGCTTTTGAATGAGCATCTCTACTAAATACAAACGAAAGTAAACTTGAAATAATAGAACATACAAACATAATCCAAGAATAAATAAGAATTTTTGGATGTAATATTACACCCTTTGTAATTTTTTCAATAAACAAAAATGACAAACCAAAAGAACCAGTAGATATTGTTAATAAATATTTATCAAGATTATTTGTTTGTTGAGATTCTTGATTATTATATTCTTTCCTTACTTCCAGGTATTCGTTTCTGTCCATATTACTTATAGTTTATTCAAATCCATTGTAATCACTATACCATAATGAATTATAATTCTTTAATAATGCTTAAGAACTCGTCTTTAGTAAAAGTTCCTTCGACAGTTCTTACATCATATACAAGAAAATATTTATATTTACTTCCAACTTTAGATTCCCATAGTCTACCAAGTTCAATTTTGTCTGCTGCATCCAAATGGTCACCTTTTGTTTCAAGAAGAATTATATTTCCTTTTTTTGATTTTATAATGAAATCTGGATAATGGTTAATAAATCCATTTATATAGAAATCTTTCTTTTCACGGTTTCGTGTCCACCATTCAATATTGTCCATATTGGCAACAGAATTTATTACATCAAGCTCAAACCCATTTATTGCTTCTTCTTTATCATAAAGAGATTTCGTAATTGCAGGACAAACTTTAGATATTGGTTTTTCAAGTGGCAATTTCCAGTCACTTTCAGTTAATATTTTATTTGCGGCAAGGTCATGTTTGAATGAGTTTTTTGCATATTCTTTAGATAACTTATTTATTTTTTTCTTTATTGCCATTGAATATGAATAGTCATTTGAAGCAATATCTGTAAATTGTGCATCTGTAAAATCTTCAATTATTTTATCAATGTACTTTTTTATTTCAGCATCTGCTATAGGATACATATTTCCAATATTATCAAATAAAGTACTTGCAAATGCTTCCTTCATTGCTGGCCTTTGCTTTGGATCAGAAAGTAACTTTAATAAATAATCCCTCTGTCTTCCATCAACTTGGGAAAATGAAGGAGTGTTGTCTTTATTAGTTTCACTTAAATCTACTTTATAAATATTTGTTTCACTTAAATTGAACTCAATATTTGTATCACATTTACTTAATTTGAAATTTTCAAGCAAAGTATTTTTATCAAAGATAACAATTTTCTCTTCACCACCAAATAGGTCACCAACATTTTCTTTAGTACAGAATTGTGGTAGTACTAATTCTTTTGCAGATTCAAGGAATGCATCGTTGATTTTTCCTTTCATAATTTGAGACTCCATTTCATTAGGAATAAATACATATCCTTCTTTTTCATGTTCGGTAAGCAAGTTTGCTTCCTGAGTAAACTTCTGTTCTTCTTCACTTGCTCTTTGCATGATGTTAATAACATCATCCTTAATTTCAGATAAAGGTTCAGATTTAGATTCGTTTTGCTGTTGTGCGGAATTAGATTCTGTTTCTTGAACAATAAAGTCTAAATCATCACGTTTATCTATTGAATCAAAAGTTGGTTGTACAGGTTTTATTTGTGATGTTTCTGTACTTGGTTCTTGTATTTCAATTGGATTGGCTACACGATAATCTTTGTCAGTAAATCCAGCAGCATTTAAACCTTTTACAATTTGATTCATTGTAAGTAGAAAGTTATTTGATGAAGTTAAAACATAACTTAAGTTTAGTTCTGATACAGAATGTCTTCTTGTATATGGTAAACGTAGAACTCTACCTAAAATTTGTTCTACATCTACAGTTGAACTTCTATCAGCAAGACTTGCAAGAATGTAAGCAAAAGGACAATCCCATCCTTCTTTTAATGCATTTACTGTAATTATATATTTTACCTTACAATCACTATCAGAAAGATTTATTCCATTTAGTTCATTTTTATCAGAGGTTTTAATTTTTATTTCTTCTTCTGGTATTCCTTTTTTAATAAGAATTTGTTTAATTTTATCATAAGTAGTGTTTTCTTCACCTTTCTTAGGTTGTGCCTGGAATAAAACAATAGGTCGTATATAAGAATCTGTACCAGCATTATAAGCAGACTGTGCTTTTTGCTCTAATTGTTTTTGTAAATAAAGAGCTGTATTTATTACACTATGTTTATCAGGTTGATTAGAAACAATTACAGGCAATTTAATCATATTTGCCTTTTTTAATTCAATTGCTGGTACAAATGAAATAATATTACTGTTTTTTCTTGGTGTTGCCGTTAAATCCAAGACAAAAGATGCATTAAGGTCATTAAGCATTTGTATAGACAAATCAGACTTTGCATTATGACTTTCATCCACAATAACAACAGGATTTAAGGACTGAAGAATTTTCATTACAGAAATAGTGTCTTCCAATGAATATTCATTAATCATTGGAGATAATTTTTGTAAATATCCGTTATCTTCATAAACTTTACGACCATCTTTATTACTGGTTCTAAAACTGTCGTAACTCATAACAAAAATACTTAAATTTTGGTTAAAAGATTCTACAGATATACCAGCTCCATTAAGTAATTCTTGTTTATTGTAAACTTCAACTTTGCCAGAGAAATCAATATCAATTTTCTGTCTGTAGGGGTGTTCAGTGTTTTTTAAGTTGTTTAGTGTTTGTTGAAGAATTGCATCCGATGGTACAAGCCATACTACTGCACGTTTTTTTTCTTTTCCAAAATGGTCAAATATTACTTTCAATGAAGAACATGCTATAAAAGTTTTTCCACCTGCTGTAGGTACTTTCATACATACATGAGGGCAACTTTTTATTGAATTATCATAAGGTTCTATAGTTTCCCCTAATTTTGGCTCTAATGGTGTTCTTTCATGGTTTTCCCAAAAATAGGAATAACTATCTGAAATATTTCTCTTTTCCTGTAAAATATCCATGAAGTGAGATAAGTCATTTAATACTAATGCCTGGTATGATTTTAATTCCATAATAGCACCTTAAAATTTTTGTATTTCGCGTGGTATTTTCTTAAAAACTATATTGTGTTCTTTTAAGAAATTTTCTGGTAATCTACAAACATCTGCATAGATAATGTATTGATCTGCTTTAGTTTTCATTGTGCTAAGAAAATCATAATTTAAACAAGTTTCTTCATTTTTCTTATAGAAAAACCAATATCCAGCTTCATTATGTTTTCCTAAATAATATTCATTGTCATTTGATTTTTCAGTGTTTAATTTTGTATGAGTTTCAGTAAACCACACATATTCACGAATATTTGTAGTATCTACTTTTTCATTTAACAGACCATTAATTAAGAGTGGTTCTCCTAATTCATAATAATTAAAATCTCCACCTGTTCCTTCATTTTCGTTATAACCTTTTATAACTCGTTTTACACGTTCTGAAGTGATAGATTCTGCATAATCCATCATTTCTATTAAAATAAAGTGTCTATTACTACCTTCTTTTTTATTCATGTTTAAAATTGTATGTGCTGTTGTACCGGAGCCTGCAAATGAGTCGAGAATAATAGAATCTTTGTTTGTAGATATTTGAAGGATTCTTTCAATAAGTTCGATTGGCTTTGGAAAATCAAATTTAACTGAATCACCAAGTATTTCTCTAACATCTCTAGAAGCTTTTTTGTTTCCTTCCAAATCAGTCCATAAAGGTGATGGTCTTTTTGTTCTTCCTTCGGCATAATATTTTACATAAGGCCACCAAACTTCTTTTCCATCCTTTTTTGTTTTCTTCCAGTAAATTAAATTTTCTTCAACTGCTTTTAAATATGATTTTTTTTCAAAACGCCATGTACTATCATAGCCTGTTGGTCCTGTAGGATATAAATCATTTCCATCAGGGTCTTTTATAGCATAATATAAATTTGGTCGATCTTCTCTTCTATCATGAGAGCCTGTTTTTCGTAATTGGTCATATGCAAAAAAACCTTTTTCATCTTGATTTTCAAATCGCTTTAAATCATGTGGAGTTAAAGGTATACCCTTAAAATCAAACTCCACAGATTTAGAATAAACAAAAATATAATCAAAAGAGGAACCAAGTCCAGAACTGTCTTGACCTGTTGTTTGTCCAGTTGCACGTACAATTGTTCCTTGATAATTATTATATCCGAAAATTTCATCACAAATTAGTTTTAAGTTAGACTGTTCATTATCGTCTATACTTATAAAGATGGCACCTTTTTCACTCAAAAGTTTATGCAATAGTTTTAATCTTGGATACATCATGCATAGCCATTTGTCGTGTCGTGTAAAATCTTCACTTTCTTTACCAACAACTTCACCAAGCCATTTTTTTATGCGAGGGTCATTTACATTGTCGTTGTAAATCCATCCTTCGTTTCCTGTATTATAAGGAGGATCTATGTAAATACAATCAATCTTGCCTTCATATTCTGGTAAAAGAGATTTTAATGCTTCTAAATTATCTCCATGTATAATTTTATTTTCAGAGTCTTTAGCTTTTCCATCAGCTGAAAATGTATAAGATTTTTTTAGTACTTTAAAAGGTACTTCCAAATGGTGATTAACAACTTTCTTTTTTCCAATCCAATCTAATGTAGGCATTTTCCCACCCAATTTTTAATTTTAATTAATTATTATATCATGGATTGGATAAAAATTCATCTTAAATTCTATATTCATTTATATCCCAGAAGTCACAGCCAAGCACCTTTGCCGCATTAATAGCACCTTTAACAAGGTAGATTTCATTATTCACATTATCTGTGGTAATAAGCCTGTCAGTAAAAAACAGTTGCTTAATTCTGGCATACCATAAAATCATGTATGCTCTAATGTATGTAGAAAGAGCAATAAAGAAGCTCTCGCTTTCCCAAAGTATGTAGTTTTTGTCACTAATAAGAAACCAGTTTGAATTGCAGTGTTTAACCATTCGTTTATGTTCCGCGTCTGTTGTAATGGCTTCACTATAAGCAAGTATTTCGCCTGTTATTCGTTCCAAGTCATAATAATTAAACATTTTCCATTGATAGTTAATTCGTTCTGCTTTATCAAGAATCTTTAAGATTTTGTCATAGTATTTAGGGTTTTCAAGCTGTCTTGCATATTTAGCAAGCTGTTTATCATAGTTTCTCATATTCATTCCTCACAAGTAATTCTCAGGCTGATTGTGTTTTTCTTTACGCCTGTTACTTTAAGATAAATCCAGTTCTTTCCCTCATATTCATTAATCAATCTTTCAATGGCTCGCTCATAACGCCAAAGTTCAATATTTTTATTTTCGTTATCCTTTTCAAGATTGATTTCTATTCCCACCGCAAAAACTGTATTCCCAATAATTCTGTCCTTCTCGTCATATTCTGCTTCATCCATTTTCAAGCTGAAAGAAGGAAGTCTTTTACAGTCTTCGTTTAATTTTGAATTGTAAAATTCCTTTAATATAATTCCGTCGTTTTTCTCCTCATTGATTTTCTGAATATAAACTGGAAGCTGCTCAATAAGCATTTCTTCCAGTTCCTTGTATACATCTTCAAAGTTTTTCATTTATAAACTTTTCCTTTTGTATATATCCAAAACATTCTGAATATCTTTTGGAATAGTGATTTCAGAATCGCTGGTTTCATAATTTATCTTTTTATAAAAGTCGCTTTTCTTAATCAGGAAGATCTTGATTAAAGCTTCTTTCAAATCTGCCGGCAATGTGTCAGATGTAAAGCCAGCATTATAATTTAAGAAAACTACGTGTCCTTCGTACTCTGGTGAAATAAAGAAGATTGTTCTTCTATTAATTACACAGTTAGGCACTTTCTGTTTTGTATTCATATCTATGATGTTGACCATCTCTGTTATGTTGTATTGTTTTGTGAATACTTTACTGTCTAAAACTGTTTGCAGCTCGTTGTAGTTTTTGTCTTTCAGTTCATAGCCGAGTATGTTTTCAACAAGTGTAAGAGTTGCATTAAAGATAAGTTCGTCAGTCGCAAGCTCTGTCGCTTTAAGCTCTAATATTTTCTGCAGTTCTTCAAAGGTAAATGGATTCATTCGTCCTCGCATTAAAAAGCGGGGCTAAGGCAATTATAACCTACGTTCAGTCAAATACAAGGCCAAGCCCTTCGGGTGCTGCGCAGCCTTGCATTTGCCTTCACTTCGGTTATTTGGATTTCGCCCCCGCTTTCCAAAGGCAAATATATATTTGCTTTTGGTAGTCTAGGTTTCTGTCTCAAGCCCTGTGCATTAAGCAGTGGCAGTCTTGAGAAGAACCATATTTTTCTTCGGTCGGGTTACCAGGAAGCCGTCACGCTTTCTGAAACGCATAAAGAGTTCACCATATTCAAGTGATTCTGTTGTTTCATCGAAACGCTTGATTTCAATTCCTTTGCGGTTGCCGTGTATGATTCTTTTTGGATTCATAAAGATGGCAATTGCGCTATCAGCTTCGAGGTCTGCAAGCTGTGGAAGGAGACGGCTTTCTACAACGTCATAACCGTCAATGCGTCCTGGCATTGAATCACCTGGCTTTCTCCAGATTGGATTTCCATTGTCGTCCTGAATGTTTGCAATGTGGTTGAGAACTGTTTCGTTCAAGAACCATTTGCAATACTTTCTTTCTTCCGGCTCAACTTTGAGCTCTGCAGCTCTGAAGTCGAGGTAAGAAAGTTTTGATTCATCTGTGCTCTGGATTCTTGATACTTCTGCATTATCAATATTCATAGCACCTGTGAATGGGTCATCATCAGCGGTAAGACACTGGCGGTCAAATTCCTGTCCGTAAGCTTCAGTGAAGTCTTCCAGGAACATCTTTCCAAGGTCTACAAAAACATCTTCGCCAAACTCGTCGAAGAATGGAACATATCCGGCCAAGGTATAAGCTTTGAGCTCTGTACGTGTTGGCATGTTTGATTTTGTAGCATCGATTTTCTGACCGTAAGAAGTCAGCCATTTAAGTTCGATTCCACCACGGTCACGCTCTGGAATAAAAATTGAAGGACCGTTCATTGGTCTGTGGGTTACGAGATTCATCATTACAGACTGCTTTTCTGCTTCCTGCATGATTGTCTCTTCGTAAATCGGATTGATAAGGAACTGGTCATTATTGGCAAGATTGCCAATTGGTTCGCCGAGGACGGCTTTGGATGGAACAAAACCTTTTCCAGTTTCCCAAGAAAAGTCTTTTGGATTGTTCCATTTTTCAGCTCTGATGTTCGGACAGAATTTCAGCTTGCCCAAAGTTTCATGGTCTTTGTTCCAGGCGGCGCACAAAGCTTTACCAAGATTGTATTCCACATCACGCAAAGAAAGCTGCTCCATTTTTGTGTCAGCCTGTTTCATTGCTTCACGGAAATTCTTGATTGCATCCTTACAACCCATAATTTCAGAAGTTGTTGCATCCTCAGTATCTCCAAGAATCTTCAACATCTGTTCTGTGATTTCCTGCTGTTCCAGGAAATATTTGTTGATTTGCTCAACAGTTGCAGCTTCACTAGGAAGGTTGGCTTTCATATTGTCCAATCTTTTGTGAAGGGCTAAAATAACTTCATTCATCGTCTAACCTCCGTTTTGCGTTACCGATGATTTGAGGAAGAACTGTTCCAGCAGTGCTTCCTCTTTTTTATGCACTTCTAAGCTCGTGCCAAGCCCATCCGTAATTTATCGTAAAATGAACATTCTTCATTTTGGATAACTCTTTCAATTTCAAGTCTTTTAGTCGGTACATTCATTGCAAAAGGATTTGCCGGAACACAACAGATAGAAAATTCCAAAAGCTCCTGTTTACGGAAGATACAGTCGCAGTCGCGGTCATGAGCTTCCAAAAACTCAAGTTCATCAACACGAAAACCAACAGAACCGCAGCGAAGAACTCCGGCTTTTACTCTCTGGCCAATGCTCCATCCAAATTCGTCAAAGTCCTTATCGTTAAAGACAATATCGCCTTCGAGCTGATTTTCAGCTTTGACATTTTTTGCAATGCCGATTGCCGGAATGGTGTAGTCATGGCTCCAGAGGACCACAGGATTCATAAGATAGTTTTTCAGATCCCAGCCGCTCTGATCTACTTTTTCAAAATCACGGTCTGTATCAAATGTAGACATAACCCAATGGAAGTTTTCTTTTTCAACATCCACAGATTTGAATACTTCGACCTGAGCCGAAACTTTTCCTGAATGTGTATTGTCCTTTAAGAAAGACAAAAACAAATTTCTGTTTTTTGAAAACTGTTTGTTTTCAACGCCATCAATTTTTACTAACAATTCCAGCTCCTATAATTTATTTTCTCAAGCTGTCTGTTTAGGACAGCGAAATCATTCATAGATTCACAACCGATTTTGTTTTTCAAACGGTTTATATGTGTTCTTAGAGTATCAACAGGCATATCAAGCAAACCGCCGATTTCTTTTGGAGCTTTTCCTTCACCAAGATACATTCCAATCGCAAGTTCAAGCTCGGTAATTTCAGAACAATACTTGCGGTTTCTAAGATGCTCATTACTATCCAACGCATTTAAAACATCTTCAGGGAAGTATGTTTTTCCACACAGGATGTTACGCATAATCTTTATAAACTCATTGTAGTTTTCAATGTTGCTTATAAAGCCATCAACCTTAAGGTCATAAAGACGAAGTCCAAAGAATTGTGAACAGATAACTTTATGTTCACAGAAGAAAATACGGAGCTTCTGGTTATAAATCCGCAAAGCTTTAATTTTGAACTTCAATACATAACTGAGAAAGTATTTATCAAAAAACACAATGTCATCCTCAGCGCTCTTCAAATGATAAAGAATGTCTTTATCACTCGAACCATCAACAATCTGCAGCGCAGGGTTCGCTGCACGAACACAATGTCTAATAATCTCCTTTGTGACTTCATCACATGTCGAAATAATCACTTTTGTCATAGTTTTTTCACTCTCTTTTATACTTTTTCACTGGAAGATTCATTCACAGGTATTAGAGTGGAAGGTCTAAACCAGATATCCCCCCACGGTTTTTCCTTTTCGCCTCTTGCTCTCAAAACATCGTTTATGGTTTTAAGACCTGCGTTTATCTCCGCAATGTCTCTATTGCTTTGAGCATCCTCGCTCTCTTGCAATTCCGGTATTGAATTAAGATTAAAAATACCTTCGTAAGGTAAATTAAATCTTCTGAAAAACTGCACTTCCAGAATCTGTTCAAAGTTTCTTAGAAGCGGAATCAAAGTAAAGTTCCAGAATGCACGGTGCTGGCTGTCAGTGTCTGTACCGCTCAAAGAACTTTTTGAATCCTGTATATTTGCAACGCGGGGTGGTATTCCGTATTTAGCAAGCAAAGTATACAAGTTCCATTTTTTCATATCGTAAAGCTTCAGAACATCAGGGCTGAAAGTCAGCGGCTGATATTCTGTTCCTTTACCCAACACCGCAACACGGTTTTTCATTCCGTGGCCATATTTGGAATCCCAGGTTCTTGCAAGAATCTCGGCTTCCGTCTCTGTTAATACCTGGTCTGTTTTTAATAAACCTTTTGGAACACCTCCTTCTTTCAAAAGACCTGTATTCTGCTTTGACGCTAACAGGTCTTGTTCCACTTCAAGTCCTAAGCTCACAAGTGGACTAACGCCTCTGTATTCATTCCATGGGTTCCAGTCCTTAAAATGAATCAGTTCATCAGGAAGAATGAAAATAGGCTTTCCGCTTCCTCCGTCTGTATACACCCATTTTGTTACTTTGCCGTCGTTTACGACGTGCTGCATATTTCTTGGATTCAGGATGTAGATTTCTTTGGGAATCCCGCAGACATAATCTTCACCAAACCACCAGAATGCTTCGCCGTCCAAACTCCACCAGGCACAAGTCTGTTTCCATAAGTCAAAACGGCTTAATGTTTTATTCGGATAGCGGAAGAGTTTTGCAACATCGTTATCCGTAACAGCTCCGCCGCCTTTCCTTATCTCAAACTCCGCTCTTGCCACATTACGGGCAAGAATATCCACACACACCGAAGCCCAGGAATGTTCAAGATAAGGATCTGTACAGGCTTTCTTTTCAGGCACCGCAAAGTCTTCAGAAACATCGGCGTTATTCACTTCGTTCATGCTTCTAAGCTTTTTCCCCCTGAAGAAGAGAGACTTTATTTTCATAACAAAATCCCCATATATATAATTGTTTTCGATATGCGATTTTAGGCAGTCATTTCAAAAAAAATTTTCACTTTTTTGAAAATTCCTTAAAATAATCACTATACAAATTGCCTATACAGTAATTATCGCCTTATTTCATCACAATTCCGCCCATACACGGACTAAAAATTGCATATCTCATTGCATCCATGTAATGGTCGTTTACCTTTACAATCTGGTTGTTTTCATCCCTCGCATAATCCCAGATTTCACCAAGAACGCCGGTACAATCTTTACAGACAAAGAACTGGCCGCGCTCAATTTTCGCTATAATAAAATCAATTCCTGCATCCACGCTATTGTTCGCTTTTACGCCTCCCGGAACTTCCTGTATGCGCTCACCGCCGGCAGGGTCGCAGTAAGTTACAAAGCTTTCATCGTACCAGCCTTTAGCAGTCTGATTCTCAACGCTTGTTTTTGTTGTTATGTTAAAGCCGCCAAAATCAGCGATAACATAAACCGTTTCTCCAACCCAGCCAATTTTCACAGCTGCAATATGAAGTCCAAAGTCCTGTCCGCCAGTGTAACGGTCAAACTTTTCAGGAAGCTTGTCACGAGTAAGAATCATTGTTTCTTCAAACTTCTCGTAAACGCTTCCTTCCGGCTTCACCCAAAGACCATCACGGAATCTCGCTTTCTGTTTTTCCGGCATGTTATCCAGAATGTCAGAAATGTAATCCGCGTCTAAGTTTTCAGCATTATCCGCAGGGTTCAAAACCGCAGAAACATACAGGTCAGGCTTGTTCAGTTGCTCGTCAGTTCTCGGCTCAATCTTTCGAATAAACACCTTGTAAGCCCAATGCATAGGGCTACATGGGTTGCAGTCATAGAAAAACTTATTCTTACAGCCTTCAACCTTCATCGCTAATCGCGAGTAGGCAGTAGTAATTGCAGAGTAAGAAATCTGGCTTACTTCGTTAAAGTAAATCGTCACATATTCGTGACCCAAAATCCTGTCTACCTGTTCTTTGTCACCAAGGCCGCCAATCCATATTTCAGAACCATTCCAAAGTTTTATAACTCCGTCGTGTACGTTGGCTTTATAATTTGCTGCCCCGATTGTTTTATTCAGCCATGGAAGTAAAGTTTCATGAAGTACAGAGCTTCTGGCATCCTTCGCACGAAAGCGGCAAATTAAATGACGGCTTCCAGGATAAACACACGCACGGAAAATTATTGCCATTACAAGAACGGTAGTTTTTCCCGAACGCGAACCGCCAAAAAGTAGAATATGCTTTGCAGAACTTTTCAAAAGTTCCAGAGCTTTTTTCTGTACTTCCGTCGGCTTAAAAACTTCTTTCGTCATACGCCCTTAAACGAATCAACGAAGCTTATAGCAAGTTCGCCTTGTACAGGTGCTTTGCCAGCTTCTTTGTCCGCTCCGGTTATAAACGAATCCAGCTTTGCGGAACGCTCAAGCAAATCCATTGCGCCATCCGCATCCAGCTTTTCAGGTTCAAGAGTTTTAAGGCGTTTTGCCACAAGCTCGTCAAACCCGTTAAGCATTTCCATCTGTCTTTTGCGGCGTTCAACTCGTTCCGCTAAAAGCTCTCTTTCTGTTTCCTTTGCGATGTATTCATCATAAGCAGCGGCTCGCTCATTCCACCGATAAAGCCGTGCATATCGAGCCCAGGAACCATATTTCTTAGGCTCAATTCCGTTCATCTCCATACAAGCCTTAATGCTTCGCTTGTAACCCATAGCACGAAACAAACAGAAAGCTTTAAAAGCCTTGGGAGGCTCGCTACTCAATCTTTTCTCCCAAGACTGTAAAGCTTCTGTCTTTTCTGAATTAAGTTCACTGTTTATGTTTGCGGATGTCTCAACAGTGTCCTTTTCTCCCACGCCTAAAACCTCCTTTGCCTGATTATTTGTTTACAACAACCTGGCATGGAACAACCATTGTTCCAAGCCAGTTGAATAAATCTGTTTTTCTGAAAATTATGTGTCTGCCCATATTCACATGCGGAATCTTGTTCTGACGAGCAAGGATGTAGATATAGTTAGTGCTGAACTTCAAATAAGCCGCAGCTTCTTCAACCGAAAGTAAGTCAAGGTTTTCTTTTTCGTTCTCTGCCATAGTTTTCTCCTCGGGCTTTTCATGCCAGAGGAAAAAGGCATAAAAAAAGCCACAACATTTTCTGTTATGGCTTAATGATACAGTCGAAAGACAGTGCGGGAAGGTATATGTTTTCTAGACCTATTGGTATACGTTTTCTAGACTTTTTCGAACTTTTTTCTCACTCAAAAAGAGTAAAAGGCAGTATAATGTCAGTATGAGTTTAAAAATATATCGCGGCGACCTTACAAAATCAGAAACAGATGCAATCGTAAATGCAGCAAACAGTTCACTTCTTGGCGGTGGAGGTGTAGATGGCGCAATCCACAGAGCCGCAGGACCAGAGCTTGTTCAGGAATGCAGAGAATTACACGGCTGCAAAACAGGTCAGGCAAAAATCACAAAAGGCTACAAGTTAAAAGCAAAACATGTAATCCACACAGTAGGTCCAGTCTATTCAGAAGACCGTGCAGAACTTTGCCGCGAACAACTCACAAGCTGTTACAAAAACTCACTCGAACTTTCAAAACAAAACAACTGCAAAAGCGTTGCTTTTCCGCTAATCAGTGCAGGTATATACGGCTATCCAAAATACGAAGCAATCGATGTTGCTATCGAAGTGCTCAAACAGTACGAATCAGAAATGGATCTGAGCCTCGTACTGTTCGACGTTGAAGCCTGTGACATAGCACAAAACAATTATCCGGAACTCTGGCAAAACTAAGCTGAAAGATACTTTGCCCAGGCATCGCTCATAACCGTTCGCATATTATTAAACTTCTCCTGTGTCTCATGGTCAGCATAATGGTCAGTCATCTTTCCGGAACGGTGTCCCATAATTGCCATTACAGTTTCCTTGTCAGCTCGCTGTTTCAAAATCGTACAGCAGAAATGTCGCAAGCTGTGGAAAACAATATTTCGGTCTTTGCGTTCTGCTTCGCTAATTCCAATGTGTTCAAGAGCAATATAAAAAATGTCAGCGTAATAACCTGGAGTAATCGGCATATTAAAATCTTTTACAGACCAGAATACATAACTCAAATCGCCATAGCCCGGGTTTTCTCTAGCATGGCTTAAAAGCTGCAAGGCCAGTGAATGTTCAATCGGCAGGTCGCGTGTATCTTTGTTTTTGGTGCTCTTAAGTCCGTCCATCTCGCTAAAGCTGTGTCGCACGTGCAGCATGTTTCCAACGTCATCAATATCGCAGACTCTCAAGCCGCTAATCTCTCCGGCACGTAAGCCGTAGAAAGCTGCAACCTTAAAGGCAAGCTTTGCAGAATCGTTTTCCCAATCCAAATCCAAAAGCTCTTTTACTTCATGTTCGGTTGGTATACCGCGTTCAGCGTTATCAGCCTTAAAGCGTTCAATTCCCTCAAGAGGGTTGGTCTTAATTTTCTTCTGTGCCAAAAGGGTCTTAAAACACTTGTTCGCCATGTTTATATTTTTGTTTACAGTCTCGCTTGCAAGTTCCTTTTCGTCATGCAAAAAGAAAAAGAAGTCGTCTAGTTCTGTAAGCTCTAAATCCTCGATGTAAGAATCTTTGCCAAAATATGGCTCCCAGTAATTGCGTACAAACGAGCGCATACAAAAGGCGTGTTTTCTGGAAATCGTATGACCGTGCGCCATAGTTCGCTTAATAAATTCCGAGTTGTCATAATCCCAGAAGTTATCAAGAGTGGCACAAAGTAAATGTTTTTTTTGTGGTGCCTCAGAAAGAGAAGCCGTCTTAACAGGCTTTTTATTTACAACGAATACTTTCTTAGGGCGAGGAACTTCAACTGCTTTTTCAACCTGTGCAGCTTCATCTACCGGAACTTCAACAGGTTTAGGACTAGGAGAGCTGTTTAGATCTAAATTAAATTTCTTGGAAATCATCTCAACAACTTTCAAGGCATCAGTTTCGGAAAGGTTGTCAATAAAGCTAATCAGCTTTGCCGAAGTTGTTGAAGTTTTGGAATTATTAAAAGCATGGGAATTGCCGCGTGCATCCGGCGCACCGTTGTACAACCAGTCGTATGCTATTCTAGTTGCTTCATCACGGTCTTTTGAGTGGGTACTTTTTCCGTACCCCTGAACACCTGTTACCGGGTCAACAAAATGTACTCGGTAATAACCACAAGAATTTTTCGAAAGGTAAAACTGACGCATAAAAACCTCCTGAAAGAGAGTGATTATACGAGCCTAAACAGGACAACTTTCAGCTTTTTATTCCAATCGTCTAGACAATGTTCTAGTCAATCCTCTAGACAATCGCCACTAAAAGGCCTCTGTTTATGCAGTTTTCATTCTTAATTCCGGTTCTGGAACAAGTAAAAAACTTACACATTTCATGTCTAAATCCTTATATAATAAGCATTTAGGCATAAAAAAAGCTCGCTTTGAGAGCGAGCTTAATGAGAGCGGATGAAGGGAGTCGAACCCTCGTCATCAGCTTGGAAGGCTGAGATAATGAGCCGTTATATGACATCCGCAAGTGATGTAATTAATATATCTAAATCGAAAAAAAGTGTCAATAACAAATTTGGATTTTTTTAAAATTTTTTTCATTTTTATTAGAACTTTTAATATTCACAAAAACATATAAAAGGATTATTATATTAATGATAAATTAGGGTATTTTTTGCCCAAAAAAATTATAAGAGATTTTTATTTTAATTTGGTAAGGAGACAGATTCATGTCAAGAAAAATTACAATCATCGGTGCAGGACAGGTTGGTTCGACTGTAGCCTACGCTCTTACATTAAAGCAGATTGCTTCTGAAATTGTTATCATCGACATCGTAAAAGAAAAGGCTATGGGTGAAGCAATGGATATCCGTCAGGGTACACCATTTATTGGACCTGTATATGTTCATGACGGTGATTACGAAGACGCAAAAGATTCAGATATCGTAGTATTTACATCAGGTGTTGGACGTAAACCTGGTCAGTCTCGTCTTGACCTTACTCAGACAAACGTTGATATCACAAAATCTGTTATTCCTCAGATTACAAAAGCTGCTCCTAATGCTCTTTATGTTATCGTAGCAAATCCAGTTGATATTTTGACATATCAATTTGTAAAAACTTCTGGAATTCCAGCAAATCATATTTTTGGAACAGGAACAATGCTTGATACAGCCCGCTTCCGTGCAAGAATCGCAGAAACTTACAAAGTTGCTCAGGAAAACGTTCACGGATATGTATTCGGAGAACATGGAGATTCTTCATTTGTACCTTGGTCTCTTGCAAACATTGGATCAATCCCTGTTGATGATTTCGCAAAATCTTATCGTGGTGATAAACTTCCTGACTTTGACAAAGATGATGTTGAAGACTACATCAGAAAATCTGGCGGAATCATCATTGCTGCTAAAAAATGTACAAACTATGCAATTGGTGTAACAACAGCAACTCTCTGTGAAGCTTTGAATTACGACACAGATTCTGTACTCACAATTTCTTCAATGCTTGATGGTGAATATGGAATTAAAGATGTATGTCTTTCTATTCCTACTGTAATTGGTGGAAAAGGAATTAAAGGACGTATCGAAGCTCCATTAACAGATAAAGAAATTGAATCTCTCCGCCATAGTGCAGACTGTCTCAAAGAAGTTATCAAACAGGTAAATTTCTAATGTGTAAGGCCGCCAGTGGCCAGTGTTAAATCGAAGAGCGTTAAAAAAATTGCGAAAGCAATTTTTAGCTCAACTTTTAAGGTGAAACTATGGAATATAAAATTGAACACGACTCAATGGGCGAAGTAAAAGTTCCAGCTGATAAATATTGGGGAGCTCAAACTGAACGCAGCCATGAAAATTTTGAAATCGGTGTTGGAATTGAAACAATGCCAAGAGAAATTACAAAAGCTTTTGGATATTTGAAAAAAGCTGCAGCAATTGCTAATAATGCCTTGAAACCTGAAAAGATGACTGATGAAAAATTGAAAGCTATCAGTCAGGCTTGTGATGAAGTAATTTCTGGTTCATTAAATGACCACTTCCCTCTTGTTGTATGGCAGACCGGTTCTGGTACTCAGAGCAACATGAACGCAAACGAAGTAATTGCAAACCGTGCAAATGAAATTGCCGGCAAAAAAATCTGTCATCCTAATGATGATATTAACATGTCTCAATCTTCTAACGATACCTTCCCTACTGCTCTTCACATTTCTGCAGTAGCCGTAATCGAAGATAAACTTTTCCCAGCTATCGATACTTTAGTTGCTACATTCAAAAAACTTGAAAAAGAAAACGAAGGTATTGTTAAGTCTGGACGCACTCACCTTCAGGATGCTGTACCTATTTCTTTTGATCAGGAAATCTCTGGCTGGAGATCTTCTCTGGAACGTGATAAAGAAATGCTCGCATCATCACTTCCTTATCTTAAGCAGCTCGCACTTGGTGGAACTGCAGTTGGAACAGGATTAAATGCACCAAAAGGATTTGATTCAAAAGTTGCAGAAGCAGTTTCAAAATTAACTGGCAAAGATTTTATTACTGCACCAAACAAATTCCATGCACTTACATCAAAAGACGAACTTGTATTTGCACATGGAGCAATTAAAGCTCTTGCAGCAGATATGATGAAGATTGCAAACGATGTACGCTGGCTTGCTTCTGGTCCTCGTGATGGTCTTGGAGAAATCCATATTCCAGAAAATGAACCAGGTTCTTCTATCATGCCTGGAAAAGTAAATCCAACTCAGTGTGAAGCAGTTACAATGGTAGCCGTTCAGGTTATGGGTAATGATTCTGCTATTGGTTTTGCAGCTAGCCAGGGTAACTTTGAATTGAATGTATTTATGCCTGTAATTGCATATAACTTCATTCAGTCTGCACGTCTTCTTGCAGAAGCAATGCTTTCATTCAATAAAAACTGTGCTGTTGGAATCACTGCTAACAAAGAAAAGATGCATTACAATCTTTACAACTCACTTATGTTAGTAACAGCTTTGAATCCATATATTGGTTATGAAAATGCTGCAAAAACTGCACACAAAGCTTTTGACGAAAACATTTCTCTTAAAGAAGCTTGTGTTGGACTTGGTTTCCTTACAGCAGAAAAGTTTGATGAAGTTTTCAAACCAGAAGCAATGGCATATCCACATAAAAATTAGTTTATTATTTGAAATAATATAATGGGAGCAAGTATGACATATTCTTATTTTCCAGGCTGTACGCTAAAAAACAAGGCTATTGACCTTGATATTTATGCGCGCAAGTCTGCGGAAGCATTAGGATTCACACTTGAAGAAATTCCTGAATGGCAGTGCTGTGGAGGTGAATACCCTATGGCAAAAGATGAAATTGCATCAAAGCTTTCATCTGTACGCGCACTGGCAAATGCCCGCGATTCAGGAAAAGACTTGGTTACTCTCTGTTCTGCATGCTACAACGTTCTTAAACAGGTTAACAACGATGTTGCTACAGACGAGACAGTAGCTTTCAAGGTGAATAATTATCTCAAGCAGGATGAAATTGAGTACCATGGAGAAGCAAAAGTTCTTCATTATCTTGAAATTCTGCGCGATGTTGTAGGCTGGGACAAGGTAAAAGCAGCAGTAAAAAAGCCATTTACAGGCAAAAAGATTGGTGCTTATTACGGATGTCTTCTTTTAAGACCTGGTAAAGTTCTCCAGTTGGATGATCCAGAAAATCCAAAGCTGATTGAAGATTTTATAAAAGCAATTGGTGGAACACCAGTTATTTACGCCCAGAGAAATGAGTGTTGTGGTGCCTACACAATGTTTGAAGATGAATCAATCCCTAAAAATAGAACAAAGAAAATTCTTTCGAATGCAGAAGATATGGGTGCAGATTTCCTTGTAACTTCATGTCCTCTTTGTCGCTATAACCTTATCAAAAATAAAGGTGATTCTAAACTTGACATTATTTACTTCACAGAACTTCTTGCTGAAGCTCTTGGCTTGAAGGAGGAAGCATAATGGAAAACAATGAAATTGCAAAAGAAATTATCCTTCTAAAAAGTGGAGTAAATCCAAAAAAATGTATGGTCTGCGGAAAATGTTCTGCTACTTGTCCAAATTATGATGCTATGGAATATCATCCACATCAGTTTGTTCAGATGGTAGAAAACGGAGATCTTGAACCACTTTTAAAATCAAAATCAATCTATGCATGTCTTTCTTGTTTTGCCTGTCTGGAACGTTGTCCACGTCAGGTTGAACCTGCAAAACTGATTGATGGTGTACGTCAGTATGTTGAAGGCCAGCGTGGTCCTCATCATCTTGATCCAGTTCAGGTTCCTGAACATCTGGATGACGACATGCCTCAGCAGGCAATCGTTAGTGCTTTCAGAAAGTACAAAA
>CAMNGG010000078.1 GCA_946537975.1 uncultured Treponema sp.
TAGAAAGATTTGATTTACGCTGAAAGGGTAAAGAGGATAAATCCCCTTAATAAAACAGAAGAGAAATACTACGCGGCACCCCAGTACATGAAGGAACTGACGGTACTGGATCTTGCGAAGGACATTTCCGATGCATGTACGCTGAACGTAACCGACGTGGAGGCGGTTCTAACTTCCCTCGTAAGGAAGCTTCCCCTATACCTTAAGAACGGATTCAAAATCCAGCTTGGAAACTTTGGCCGGGTAAAACTTTCCTTCTCTTCAAAGGGATACGAAAGCCCTGAGAACGTGGATGCTTCAAGCATAACGAGTAAACGCATCCTCTTTACGCCTAGCAGCGAGCCAAAAAACGAAATTGAAAAGGCATCATTTTCAAAAGTTTGATTTGCTAAGATAGAGTAAAACCTTGCCCTGCCCGGGATGAATCTTGGGCGGGGATTTTTTTTGCGTGAGGGAGTGTGGTAATAAAGAGATAGTTTTTACCATTGTTTGTATCTTAATTATTACTTTTACAAGAATTTTAGATAAAATAAACATTTACAAATATCTAAAAATATGGAAGACGGAAATAAATATCTGAGAAATGAAATTTTCAGCCAATGAATACGAAATCGATAAGGATTATTAGAAAAAATTGATAAACAAGATTGAGTGTTTCCGCAAAAAAAAACTCTTCAAAAAAAAGCTCTGCACCTTACCATGACAACAACTTATGGCATAAAACGAAACGCCCATTCCGGCAGGGGGCAGAGTGAAGTTTCCATGGAGGACTTGTTTGGGGAAGGATGAATTTACATAAAGCACCAGCCATGCCAGTGGATGTTTATTTCATCGTTCTCAACTTCTTTTCAAGGTAATATACCGCAGCACCATAAAATGCCTTATGCTGAGATTTGTATTTTTGAATCAGTTTTTCCACAAAGGTTCTGCTTCTGGAATTATCCTTGTAGTTAAGTTGATGCTTTGCAGAATCTATCATTTCTTTTCGTTTCGCTTTTAAGAAGGATGCGTTCAGATTTAAAACGGTATCAAGCTCATTTCGGAATGAAGGGTTAAGAGATGATATTGTTCCGTCTTCAAGGTAAACCAGATTCATTTTTTCGTAGTCTGTCTTCACGGATGGATTTAGCGACAGATCCATATTAGCTTTATGGGTATCACAGGTTTGCAGTTTATTTGGCTTGCCTTCATTTCCCTTACAGCATCCCAACATATTTGAATAATCAAGCTGATATTGCGGATACAGAGATTGAGATTTAAAATGCTCTATCTTCATGTTGCCATCTGAAATAGCAGCCATGCAATAAGCACATAAACCAGTCTGCTCTTCAAGCAAAGGGGCTCTTATTTGTCCTTTGTCGAAAATACCATCGTAAAAATCAATACTCTTATTCTGAAGCTTTAATTCTTCAATGACTGATTCAAAAGACTTTCCCTTGGAAATTTCTTTTTTCAGCTCTATCAAAATGGCAGGGGAGTTTTTCTTATGAATATATATCATTGCTCACTCTCCATCATTTCAAGGGCAATTTTGCAGCTTTCTGTTTCATGAAGTTTTGTTCCCGTTGCTGTTTCCAGTTCGGAAATAATTTTTTTTGCCTCAGCAAACTGTTCCGTTTCCATTGCAAGATTCAAATCCCTAATTCTTTTTGCAACAGTAGAGTCCCGGCTTAATGTAAAATCTCCGTCTATCACATCCATCACCTCGTCAAGGATTTGATCCGATGTGAGACCGAAACTTGAATCTGGACGATATACATTAAAATCATTCAAAAGCCATATTTCATCGGTCTTAAGCTCCCCAAGAATCTGGGGCGAATGGGTCGTAACCACAAATTGACAGTTAGGAAATGTTTGGACGAGTGCATGACATATTTTTCTCTGCCAGCTTGGGTGTAAATGCAGGTCAATTTCATCAATAAGAATTATGCCGTTACCTTCAAGTGGATTTTCAAGATTTTCGTTTGCGATTGCCAGACGGCGGGCAATGTCCCCAAAGAGTGTGATTATACCTTTTTCTCCATCTGACAAATTTGAAAAATCCAAAACAGAGTTTTCCTTGTTGACGACAATCGAAAGTTTTTTTCGTTCTACAGCCATTTGAGAAAAACCAGGAAGTAAGGTTGAGATTGCAGTTCGCACAGCCTTTAAAGCATAGTCCTCATATTCAATTTCTTTGGACTGCCTTTTATAGCGAGAGACAATTTCCTGGTTTTCTCTATCCTCCCTGTCCCTGAACCATTTGAAAAATTCTTTGTAATGAGTAACAGCTGCCATAGCCCCTGCAAGAGATTCTTTTTTTTCGCTCAAATCTTTTTCGGTTTCAACTGAAACATCGATGTCTAACTCAGATCGATTTACTGGATAATATGAGGCTACCGTAAACTCTTTTTTTAGGGAACGTGCAATTTCCTCAATCTCAAAATCCCTAGAAATCTGTCCTTCCGTATCTATCTTCTGAGAAAGATTATTGCCGCCGCAATCAAAAACCAATGAAAGAGAAGCACATTTGTTTTCAGAATTTACATTGATATCAGCCTCTTTTACATCCTCAAAAAATACATTTTTTAGTTTTGGATTTACAATTGGTCTTAATAGTGCATGAATGGATTTTGCCAAAGCCTCAAGACACGAACTTTTTCCAGAACCATTTATACCCGCAATGCAAGTTATATGATTGCCAAATTCAATTGTTGCATCAGAGAATCCCTTATAATTTTCGATGCGAAGCTTTTTTATCCTTATCATTTTATACCTTCTGATACATTATATCATGAATCAATGCAAACGACTACAGGGGAAACAGAGGAGTATTGTTGCTTGAAGCGGCTTCATACAATTTCTACACCAATGGATGCTGAAAAATCCCATGCAGTCCCCACACAAAATAAATATCTCTATACAAGAAATCTAAAAAATGTTCATTTTGATATATTCCAGTAATTGTGAATTGTTCCCAAATATGTTAAAATAAGTCTTATGCAAGCTATTAAACCGGTTGTAAAAGAACAGATATTCAGGTCGCTTCGAGCAGGTGTAGTTCCAAGAATTGGTCAACAGTATATTCAGGTAGGAAGAGAGCCTGAAGTTACCGCTTTAATAAAGGATATTGATAATATTGCAGAAGGTGGATCCGCAATTAGATTTATAATCGGTGAGTACGGTTCAGGAAAAACATTCTTTTTAAATCTTGTAAGGGCTATTGCTTTGCAGAAAGGTCTGGTGACATCCTCGGTCGATCTTTCTCCAAATAAAAGGTTGTATTCAAAAACCGGACAAGCTAAAGCTCTATATACAGAGCTTATAAGGAATCTTTCCACACGAACAAGACAAGATGGTAATGCTATAGAAGGTATTATTCAGAAGTTTTTAAGCGCCTGTTCAGAAGAGGCCGAGACTTCGGGACAACCAGTAAGGAATTTGATAGTTAAGAAACTTAATCCATTAACGGAATTACCTAATGGTTATGACTTCCAAAAAGTATTATTAACATATTATGCTGGATATGAGAGAGGAAATGATGATTTATGCCAGGAATCTCTAAGATGGCTCTGCGGGGAATATTCCTCGAAACTGGATGCAAAACGAGAACTTGATGTTCGAACAATTATCAATGACGAAAACTATTATACCCAGTTAAAGTTGTTTGCCAGATTTGTACGAATAGCAGGATATAAGGGTCTGTTTCTTTGTCTTGACGAAATGGTAAATATCTATAAGATACAGCACCCAACAACCCGTAATTCAAACTATGAGCAGCTATTGGGCATTGTAAATGACGCTCTCCAGGGGGAATCTGTAGGATTGGGTCTTATTTTTGGCGGAACACCGGAATTTCACACAGATACTCATCGTGGAATGTTTAGCTATGAAGCCTTAAGAAGCAGACTTGCAGGAAATTCATTTGCAAAAAACGGGATAGTCGATTTTTCAGGCCCTGTAATAGCTTTGCAACGACTTGATCAAAATGATGTGTTTGTTCTTCTTGATAAAATTCGACTACTTTATGCTAATAATGAAGAAAATAAAACTCTTCTACCGAAAGAAGCCATAGAACAATTTATGAACCACTGCAACAAGTCACTTGGAAGCACATGCTTTAGAACCCCAAGAAATATAATAACAACTTTTATTCATTTGCTTGATGTTTTGGATCAAAATCCAGAAAGCAAATGGCAGGATTTCATTGGAAGTCTTGAAGTCGTAAAAGATGACTATCAAGAACCTGATGATATAGATGATGACTTAGTATCGTTCTAATGACCGGAGAAGAATGTTTTAATCTGCTGGCTGAACCTGTTCAGCGTTGGATATATGACAATAATTGGACAAGTCTCAGGGATATACAGAAAATTGCAATCGAAGAGATTATGTCCTCTGATGAGGATATTATTGTGTCCGCTTCTACGGCACAGGGAAAAACGGAAGCTGTTTTTTTACCTATAATTTCAAAAATCCTAGAAAAGGGGGCTAGAAATTCCTTAGTTCTTTATGTCAGCCCCTTAACGGCTCTAATAGATGACCAATTTTCCCGTCTGTCCGATATGTGCCAAAATCTTGGCATACCTGTTATCCCTTGGCACGGTTCTTCCAGCGAAGGAAAAAAAAGAAAATTTCTTATCGAATCATACGGAATCCTTATAATTACACCAGAGTCTTTACAGTCTCTTTTTGTAAACAAGGGAAATCTAGTTGGAGAATTATTCAAAAACTTGAGTTATATCGTAGTTGACGAACTTCATTCTTTCATAGGCACTGAGAGAGGAAAGCAATTACAATGTTTAATACATCTTTCAACTTTGGCTGCTCACAAAAGAGTCCCTCGAATTGGATTGTCTGCAACGATTGGCGATATCAAGTTAGCAGCAGAATATTTGTCCGGAAAAGGTGTAAAAATAATTGAATCGAATGTAAGACAACCTATGAAAATATTGCAGAAATATGAACCTGTAATTGATGATGAAGATTGTTCGTATTATTCACTAAAAATAGTTGATTATCTTTTTCCAAGAATATATAACTCTAAAAATCTTATTTTTCCTAATTCAAAAGATTGGATAGAATTATTTGCACATTATTTTCAGCAAAAATGCGAAAAAGAAAATGTTGAAAATAATTTCAGAACTCATTATGCAAATATAAGCAGAAGGATAAAAAAGGACGTAGAAGAAGATTTAAAAAACTCCGACCAAGCAATAAATGTGATTTGCACCAATACTTTGGAACTTGGCATCGATATTGGTTCTGTAAAGAGTATAGTTCAAATTAACCCTCCTATGACTGTTTCAAGTTTAAGACAAAGAATGGGACGTTCTGGACGGCATGAAGGTGAATCTGCAATTTTACGAGCATTTACGTTGCCATCTTTTACATTTCCTTTGGCAGATTTAAGTCTTTGTAAAATGGCTTCAATGATTAGTTTGTTAATAGAAGGCTGGTGCGAGCCACCTATTGTCGACGGGCTGCATTTATCAACTTTGATACAACAGATCCTATCGTATATCAGACAAAAAGACGGTACTAGAACTGACGTATTGTATAAAGTATTCTGTGAAAGCGGACTTTTTAAAAATATATCCAATGATGAATTCCATTTCTTATTGAATCATCTAAAGGAAGAGGAAATCATTGAAATAAATCAAACGGGACTAATTTCTCTTGGAAGAGAAGGTGAAAAAATTACAAATCATTTTCATTTTTATGCCGCTTTCAAAAACGAAGAAGAGATGTTTGATTTGATAGACAATGAAAGAAAATTGGGAGAAATACCAAAAAATAAATCAGAAGCTACTTCCCGCCAAGTGGACGATGTGCTAATGTTCGCAGGAAAGAAATGGCGCATAATTGATATTGATTTTGAAACAAAGAAAATAAAGGTTGTTCCAGATCCTAATGGCCGATTGATTTATTATGACTCCACTTCTGGCGATTTAGATACGATGATAGTTCAACGGATGTTTGATATTTATACTACAGATGTTTCTTTGCCGTTTTTAGACGAGAATGCAAGAAAAAAATTGAATGAAGATAAAATGAAAATAGGACGATTGATTACTCAAAATAAACCTTATTATATAAATAACAGAATTTATCTTACTACTTGGAAAGGAACTAGAATAAACCGAACATTAAAATTGATTTCTTCTAACATACTCGGAATAAAATTTAATTCAATTCAAATAATTGACATTGGAATATCTCTTCCTTTGATGGATGAAAATGAAGTCCAAGATTTATTAATCCAGGTAAAACATTTTTCGAAAGAAAGTTTTATTTGTGCAATCAAAGAACTGCCAAGAAAGTGTATGGAATTTGAAAAATGGGATTACCTTCTTCCTGACAGGTTATTATGGAAAAATTTTGAAAGCCTGTATTTGGATTTTGAGGGGTTAAAAGAATTAATAAAAACTAAGGAATGGTGATTCGGGAAGCATTATGGATTTAGATTCAGACTTAATTGATTTTTCATCGACTACCACAAACAAATCCGTTGAAATTCCCCAAAGAGATTGGTCTCGCATTTTTTACTACAAAGTATGGGAAGAAAAAAAATATGTGAGCATTGAAGGGTTTTCAAAAGATTTCAACCAAGAAACGTTGTCGAAGCTCTTTATTCCATCAGAGATTAATGGGTATCCTGTAAAGGAAATAGATACATATGCCTTTTATCAGAATCATTACATTCAGTATATTTATTTACCGAATACAATAGATTGTATAGGAAATTATGCTTTTGAATCATGTATAAATTTAAATTCTATTGAAGGCCTGAACAATGTAAAAGAGTTAGGTGTCGGCGCTTTTAAAAATTGTGAATCATTGTACAGAATAGAACTTCCAAAAAAACTGCTGAATATTAGGAAATATGCTTTTTCTGGTTGTGTCTATTTAAACTCAATCATCCTGCCAGATAGCTTAGAAAAAATAGAGGCAGGAGCTTTTAAAAATTGTAGAAATCTAGAATCCATTTTTGGCGGATGTAATATAAAAGAAATAGGAAGTGAATGTTTTTATAATTGCAAATCATTAAAGGAAATAAAACTATCAAAAAAATTAATGAACATTGGAGAACTCTCTTTTTTTAGTTGTGACAAATTAATTTCTGTTGTTATACCAAATCAGTTGGAAAAAATAGATGTCGGTGCTTTTGAAAATTGCAAGAATCTAAAATCAGTTTATGGGGGTAATAATGTAAAAGAGTTAGATTATGAGTGCTTTTTTAACTGTGTGTCATTAGAGGAAATTACTCTTTCTAAAGTATTGATAAAGATTGGTGGATATGCATTTTCCGGTTGCAAAAACTTAAAGACTATTGCTCTTCCAGATTGTTTAGAAGAAATCGGTGTGGATGCTTTTAAAAATTGCAATCATGTGAAAGTAGAAAATTTTCACATCGAGAGATTTCAGAAAAAATATTGTAAAAGAATTCTTTATATAAAAGATATGCTTTCTAGCGATGACCTCGATGAACATGAATTCAATGATTTTTATGAATTTGTTTCACAGAATAATAATTTCTTAATCCTCAGTGAACAAGAAAACAATAATGTATTCTATACTGATGATAGAATAAACTGCGGAATTATATATGGGCAAAAAATCCAAGGGGAGTCCATCAAGGAACTTTCTATAACTAATCAATGTGTACGATATAAACAAGATTGTGATGATGACTGCAAAAAAACTTGTTACGCATCCTGCCCTACAGTCTTGGGAGGAATTGATTTTGAATTTGCATGGTCGGAATCTTTTATTAATTATAAGATAAAAGAAATATTTTATTTGTACGAAGAGTTCCTTGGATATAAGATCAATTTTATCTCTTTCTTAGAAAATAAACTAAGTGACATGATTGAACAATTTGATTTCTACTTTCATAAAAATTTTTCAAAAAATACATTAGGGTATTTTTTTCATAAATTGCATGAGATATGTTATACCTTCTACGGATGGGATGGCTCTGCATTTATTTCATGTATTAATGAAATCTATCATAACTATTTGATTTTAGAAGATATTTCTAAGCTATCCCCTGAAAACGCGGATAAACTATCAATTACCGACAAACTGTCGCTTCCTCTGAGTGTAATTGAAATAGGAGAAAATACATTCAAAGGCTCAAAAGTATCATATATAAAAGGTGACTCTGTAAATAAAATCGGAAAATCTGCTTTTCAACATTGCAAAAATTTGCATGGCTTCCAGTTCCCTAATCTTGAAGAGATAGATTCTTTAGCGTTTTCTGGCTGTTCATCTTTGAAAAAAATTATTCTTCCAAACACAGTAAAAAAAATTGGCAGTAAAGCCTTTTCCAAATGTGCAAAATTAAAAGAACTCTATATACCAGCAGAAATAGAAGAAATAGAGAACTTTGCATTTCAAGACTGTGAAAATCTTAGAAAAATCACTATCCCCAAAAGATTTATAGAAAATAAATCCATATTCAAGAATTGCAATAAACTCAAAATAGTGGAATTTACGTCAGAAGAAATTCAAGACCTTGCGTTTGATAAAAATAAGATAACATCCATTCAAAATCAGACCAATTTGTTGGCTGTAAAGTTAGATGAAATTTTCATTGAAGACACAGATGATTTATTTCAAGATAAAGATGAAATTCCAAAAGAAAGCAACATATCTTCTATAAATGAACAAAACAAATTAAAAATTCCAGAATCACAAAGGCAATTTCTTGTTTATATGTCAGAAAAAGAAATTGTTTCAAGAACTGAAGCTCAATCCATGTGCAAATCGTTGAATATAATGCTTGAGGGCGTATTAGATTCATTAAATGACAAAGGATTTGAACTATTTGATGATGTTATTTTTGAGTTGGATGATAATGAAATATTCGTAAATCAAAACTATGCTAAAGAGCTTGTTGCAAAAACCTATTGGGAAGGGAAAAAAACTGTTATCGAAAAAAATATTCAAACAGTCAAGACTGAGCAACAGAAGAGAAAAATAATTGTAGTTGTAAAAAAACATAGTAAACTCATAAACGACAAGACCGCTTTGACTTTGCAAAATAGGAATGAAGAAGAAAACAACTCCATTGATCCCATGGAAATCATAAAAAAAGAAATAGGCGGTGTTGTTATCATAAAATTCAATAAAAAGCCTCCTGAGCAGGCATTGGAAATTCTTAAGGCGACAGGCTGGCGATATAATAATATACAACAAACATGGTATAGCTCAGAACTTTCCAACAAAGGTTGCTTCGAATTTGCTCAAAGAATGAAGAAACATTTTTTTCCATAATTTTGTTTTGTCATACAATACTGCCCTCCCCGCTAAATCTCCATCCCAAACACCGCCATCACATCCCCATCGTCCATGATGCGGTCGCTGGGCTTAGCGGCGTTTTCTATCATGCTTTGGATTCTGTCCTTGATGGCGTTACCAATCAGGCGGTCGGTGTCTACTCCACGAAGCTTAAAGAAGAGGAGAGGATCTTTGTC
The DNA here is from genome assembly GCA_946537975.1 of uncultured Treponema sp. GTDB lineage: Bacteria > Spirochaetota > Spirochaetia > Treponematales > Treponemataceae > Treponema_D. Next base: position 9,462 of record CAMNGG010000078.1, read on the forward strand.
AAAGCGGGAACCGATTCCGTAAAGGACTGCGGCTACGTGCTTGCACATGTCAGCATAGTCGGGGCAGGAGCAGTTAAAGTGTATCTTTGCCATGGAAGGAAAAAGGCCGGCACCTTTTTGGGTAAAAAGCGTTTTTAGGTCGTCGGGAAAGTTGCCTTTTACAAGGTCGTCGATGTTCTGGATTTTTGATGCGCACTTTTCTACAATGCTCTCGTACTGTTCTTCGGTAAGCTCGTCGATTCTTACTCGGACGTTGTAGGGCTTTTTTCCGCTTCCCTGAACTAAAGCCGTAACTTCTCCCACGTCAATCTGCAGGTCAAGGACACAGTTTGCGCGGACGTATTTCCTGCCACGCTCAAGGCGGCTTGCGTAGTCGGCATAGAGTTCAAGATTTTCGCACCAGGCTTTTCCCCACCAGCTTTTTGCGATTGTCCTTCCTTCAAGCTCAACAGGATTCAGCACCACGCCTTTTTTGCGCTGCTCTTCTATATATTTTTTTGCCTTTGCCTTGTGCTCTGCAACTGAAACGTAAGGGGCGAATCCACCGTAATAATCATAATAGCTCATCGTTTATTCCTCCCCGTCCAAGCGGAACATTTTCATAAGGTCGCTGTCGCTCATCTCGGTTATCCAACTTTCACCGGAGTCTGCGGAGATGACGTTTTGTGCAAGCTCGATTTTGCTCTTTATGAGCTCGTCGATTTTTTCTTCGATTGTTCCACGCGATACGAATTTGTGAACCATGACGTTTTTTGTCTGGCCGATTCTGAACGCGCGGTCGGTGGCCTGATTTTCCACTGCGGGATTCCACCAGCGGTCA
>CAMNGG010000079.1 GCA_946537975.1 uncultured Treponema sp.
CTGCATAGCCGCATGACAGCAGCAGTAGTCAAACTCAATACCCTGACCGATTCTGTTAGGACCACCGCCCAGAATCATAATCTTCTTTTTGTTGTCGCTGGCAACAGAAGTGTCTTTTTCTGCATTGTAAGTTGAGTAGTAGTAGCAGGCATTTTCCACACCGCTTACAGGAACGCGGATTTGAGGGAAAAAGATAAAGGAGGGGGAAGTCTCCCCCTCGCTCCAGCCCGCAAGCGGTCTTACGCTACCCCTTCTCCTAGGGCTCCGCCCTAAAACCTGCATGGTAAATTGCTGTCGCAATTTGCTATTTACTTTTGTACTCTCTACACTTTTCTTCAAGCAATTTAAAATTATTGCACCGTTGGCTTAGCTTTGATTTTCCGTCATTTATAAGCTTATGGTCATAAACTATTCTTGCATTGCTTACAATTTGTTCAGATTTCTGTTTAATGATACGGTATTCGGCTCTTATAAGGTTTTTATAATGCTCGTTCTTTATGTCAGAAATAAGAACAGGTTTACAGATATTTAAAGGAGCAGGAAACATATTATTCAAATTGATAACGGCATAGACACCAATCTTGATAAAATCGTCAGTTTCGCAAAGCCGTTTGTGTTTGGGTTTAAAAGATGAAAGGGGCGCAAAATATTTGAATCCTTCAATTTCAAGTATAATTCCAATATATTTTCGAGAGAAGTCTTGAGTTACCTTTTTGTTCCTGAAAAGATGCTCTTCAAATGCAGAAAGATATTCAATATAAGCTGAATCGATTTCGTAGATTTCTAAGTCTGCCATAAAAAAAGCGCCGAAGCAATAAAAACTGCCTCGGCCGTATAAATTTCGCAGTCAAAGGTGCGATATCCTTATGGTTACAATATAAAGCAGAATCAGAGTGAAGTCAAGTGAAGGTTTGAAGTTTGATGTTATTAACATTCTCAATCAAAAATCCCATTAACTCGTTTCATCATAGCTTCTACCGTCAATTTCCAGTTATCAACAAACCAATCTGGAGAAATAGGAACGGCATGAGAGCCTTGTGATAGAATCCATTCCATCACTCTGAGAGTTTGAGTTGAAGAAAACTCTACACGAGTTCTCTCTTCTTCTTCAAAATTCGTAACTTTCTGATTATCTGCTAAAATCCTTTCTTTGACGATTTCTCTGGCGTCGTTATATAAATCAATTACAAAATCTACAGCTTTATCGCTCATAAAGATTCCGAACTTACCGCCACCACAACGAGATGAAAAATCAAAATTTTCCGGTAAATCAAAGTGTTCTGAAGTAACTTCAAGATTTTTGATTCTGCTTAAAGAAAAAATCCGCTCTGCATTTCGTTCATAAGAATATCCAAAAATGAAGCATGAACCGTCATCAAAAAGAAATTGATAAGGAGCAAGTTTTCTATGAGATGTTTCAGTATTCCAGCGACCGTTATAATCAAACTCAACTACATAGTCATTGCGGATTGCTTCAAGAAATTTTTTCCAAACTATTTCATCAATATTTACTTTGGGAACTGGTGCAACAGCAATTCGTTTTAAAAGTGAACTTTTTCCAACTCCCTGTGTATCTGTTACGAAGTTAATAGCATCAGAAATCGAGTTGTAAATCGGGCTTCCCTCAAAACTTGAAAGAAGCGTCTTGGCGGCAGAAAGATAAAACACATCTTCCGTGGAAATATTATTCAGGGCAAAATCCCATTTTTCATCAAAATAATAATACCCACCTTTCTCCCTGTCAAACTCGAGTGGAGCATGAAAATATGTTCGGAGCAAATCAATATCACGGTAAATTGTTGCTTCTCCAACCTTACTATAACCAGTCTGTTCACAGTATAGCTTTTGGAGCCTTGGAACATCCGGATACATTCCAGCCTTAATTGCGTTGTGAATAATAATGAGACGTTCCAGCATCTTTTTGTTAAGAGTACGTTCTGGGGGATTTAACTTCTGCTTCATGATTAGATTATACCACGATTTACTATCATTTGGTGATAGTGGAAATTTTTTATTAAAATAAAGATTTGATGGAAATGTGTGGTATACTTAATTTTGAGGTGAAGAAATTGTCTAAAAAATTCAAATACAACGGCGAAGAAAAACTTAAAAATAAAGAACTTGATATTTTGATGGATGAATGGATATCAGAATTGTCTAAGAATCCTGAACCAATTTCAAATGGAGATAAAACAAAAACAACCCCTTCTGACTGCTTTGCAAAAGATGGATTCTTTCCTGGATATTATGAACAAAAAAGAAAAGTTGTGTTTATATGCCGTGAGACTAGAATGATTGGAGGATATGATTTTAGAGATACTACAAAAGAATTCTTTGAAAACTATTTTAATAATAACAATAGTTTTTGGAGACATATCCTTTACATAATGTATGGAATAAAAACAGAAGGAAAATATAGCTTTGAAGAAATCCCAACAGCTTTAGAAATACTGAACGAGATGTACTCTAATAACAATTTTGGATTTGCGACAATAAACATTTCAAAATATAGTAATGACGATAAAAATAATTGGCAAACAAATATTGTTTTGGCAAATCGCTTTCTGAAAGATTCTAATCTTGATAAAACTAATTTCTTTCAAAAGGAATTAGAACTATTAAATCCAGATATAATCATAACTGCAAATTTATGGGAACATGGTTTGTTCAATGAAGAATATCTTGATTTATGTCTTCCAAAAACAAATTTTTCAAAAGGAAAAAATGTTATTTACGATGGAGAATCGGTCGCAGAGTATGGAAAATACAATCTCAATGGACGAGACATAGATTATATAGATTTATATCATTTTTCTGCAAAAAAAAGCGACAAATATTGTTATTACAATCCAGTAATGGAAATCCTTTTCCCCAAAAAATAAAAATCCTTTTCTCCACTATCGCGAAATGATAGCAGCATGTGTTATAAGTGAACTAACAATGAAACATTGCTGCTAAAAAGTAGCGATAGGAGGAATTATGAAAAAAATTATTTCGTTTTTGGGGCTGCTGTTTATTGCAACAGCAGTATTTGCTCAGTCTTTTACTCTTAAGACTGCTGACAAGACTTCATGCACAGTTACACTCAATGGAGATTTTATTGTAATTGAAGAAACTTTACTCGGTGGCTACATAACTCGCATTACAATTCCAAAATCAAAATTCACATCCACTGGTACAAAAGTCACTTCTGAGGAAGGTGGTAAATCCGTAATAAACAATAAGCCGTTCATGGAAAGTGGTGATGTTATTTACATAATTGAAGATCAGAAAAATACTTCTATCGTTGGTTTTCTCTCCGGTAGAGCTTATTATCAGCAGAATCCAGTAATGGGTATTTGACTTTACAAAAAAGACATTCAAGCTATAGCAAAGAAACTGAAATTGTAGTTTATAACTCAAAGCATTTTGAAATAAAATGCTTTGAACATTACTGTCTGGGAGGCAAATATGAATAAGAAACTGCTTATTGAAAATACGCTGGTCTTTTTGTTGGTTTTGCTATTATTGCCATTTCCGAAGCTCATGGAAGAAATATTGATAGGAAGTATATTTGCAGTTTGTTTTATTTTCTGCTTTTTAACTCCGCGAAAATGTGTCAAACATGTCTGTGAGATTTTTTCGTATAATATTCCATACCTGACGATAGTGATTTTAATTTTGCAAATACATTCTGTTCGTTTCTCATTGTTAGCAAACAATATTCAGGAACAGCTTTTTTGTGTTCAACTCTACAAATGGCTTACAGACAGATTGCCTAACAAAGAAGCCTTCCTTATTGGATTCCTTATCTATTTTTGGCTTTTGTTGTACATCTTAATTCTTTTTCTGGAAAACGGAGTAAAAAGAAAAATTGAAGTAAGTAATAAATTTAATCAAGATACGTTAAATGTACAGAAGCAGGATATAGCATACAAAGAAGATGCTGGAATTATTTCTGATAAGCAAGCCGTTATTGAAAATGATAATTTGGTTACAACAATCGAATTGAACAAAGACATTGCTTTTGAAATTAAAAAAATCAGAAATTATCTGGTTGGTAGTCTTGTTGTATGTTTATGTCATTTCGGAAGCGGAATGGTAAAAGATATGATGTTTGAAAAATTATGCTTTGAAGAATCGTTTTTCAATAACGCAGTAATTGCAGTCGGAAGCACCATTCCTTTTGTATGCATTTATCTAATGATGACAAGATTTCTTTATGGAAAGAGCAATGGAAATGAATAAGATTTTTCTGAAATATATGGATATTGAAAGCTATAAGAATTTCTACAACCGGGTACATGTGGATTTTTCACCTCACTTGAATATTGTAGCCGGCCCGCCAAAATTTGGAAAATCAAATCTTCTTAATGCTATAAATTGGACTTTGCTTGATACTGATGGTACGGACAACACTCCTGAAACAATCATTTTTCACGGTAATAAAACAAGAAAACCGTATGATTTTGCAGAAGTCACTCTCTGTTACGGCAAAGAAAATAATGAAGAATCAATCATTATTAAGCATCGGCTTGAGAGAAGTGGGAATAATTTCTGGCAGATAGACACAAAGCAATACGATTCATTTGAAAGTTTTAAGAGTCACCTGCAGGAATTCAAATTTCCAGAGTTGTGCTTGATTAAAGATTTTAATAAATCAAATAGAAATGTTTCAAATCATTTTGAAAGATTGTTAAAACAGGTGGACGAAAAACAATGCATTGTAGAAATATGTAAAGAGATTAATTGGCATAAGATTTCTAACAAGAAGATTCCAAACTGTCTTATCGGAATTTACCCAAGTGAGAATGATGTTATAAAAGTCATAGCACTAATTGATAGAATGGGTGACTAATTGCTGATAACTGCAATATTTAAATCTTACCGAATACGGAGTTTTATGGGGAAAGAACAATGAACTTATCTGAAATACTGCCAGAGCCTCATGCTGACTGGGAATTACACACTGACGGTGGTTACTATAAGATAATAGAAAATACTAAGTTTTGTCGTTATATCGCTCCATGCAAAGAAAACACCGCAAATGATGATTTCTACACAGAAATTGGATTATACTCAAAAACTCCATTCACAAATCCAGAGAGTCTGAAACGCAAATTCTCATGGATTATGGCAGAGTTTTTGTTGCACCCGCCGATTTCATATGAAAAACGGACTGACGGATGGTATATGTTCGTCACTGACAGAGCTAACTTTAATCATTATCTTGAATTTGCAAGACAGGCAGTCGAAGATGAGTAGTCGGAAGAAAAAGAAAAAAGTACAAAAACACTGTATGTATTTATGCATGAACGCTTATCTTGTTTCGTTTGGTAATATAGATTTTTGCGGCTTTAAAGTACCACAACTAATCAGCGGATATGTAAAAAAGATGCCGATGTTTTCCAATTTATCAATAAGAAACATTGAAAAGCAGTTCAAGAAAGGACTTTTGATTTTTTATTGTAAGAATAGGAAAAGATGCATTATATGGGAACATAAGTTGCAGCTGTTAAAAGCTGAAGATCTGACAGAAGATTTAATCAATCTCGTTGTTGAAATGTATAAACTGCGATTGACTGTTTTAAAAGATTTTGTAGAAGAGTTATTCAGTTTTAAAGATAGTGGATATATAGAGGTAATGTGCCATGACTTGGGATTGTCAGAAAAAGAAACAGATAATGTGATAAAAAGAATTAATTCAGGCCTTAATCTCAAATAAAAGGCTATCGTTAAATGATAGTAAGAAATACTAGAATTAAAATCATCAGGAGGAAATTATGGATAAAGAAAAATTCTTAAAAAGCCGAACTGAATGGAAAAACTTCCACAGTGCGATATTATTTTCAATGTTGAATCCGAATCACGGAACAAGTTCGCCCGATGTTTTGAAAAATTTTTTGGATTTTGTAAAAATGCCTGAAAAGGCTCGTGATTCATTCCTTGCGGATTTTTCTTTTCTTGAATTTTCAACTAACATCAGGCAGACAATTCTCTTAATCAAAAATAAAGAATATGGCATCTTAATAGAAAACAACCTTGATTGTGAAAAAAACGATAAAGAACTGAAACGATGTTTTGATAAATGTCTGACCGCGTGTTATATAAAACCGCCATTGATTGTTAGCATTAACTGGAGAACTCCAGATGAACGAAAAATTCCTCAAGGCATAAAAGAATTTGTTCACAATATCACAGCAAAAGAGCTTGCCGTTTTTTTTAACAATTGGTGTGAAAAACAATCGGAAGAATCTCTGACAAAAGGTAGCTTGACTCAGTATGTAAAGAAATTAGATAAGTAAAAAACGCCAGCTCCGACCGAAACTAGAACTGGCGCTCATTATTTAGTGGTAATCAGCTTACTTTATCATCGAATGATATTCCTGCAGCGATTTTACTCCACCCTCGCCACCGTTACCATTCTTTACTGACTCAATTCCTTTAACCGCAGCAAGTGCACCGGCAATAGTAGTGATGTAAGATACCTTATATTTCAAACAGGCCTTACGAATCGTCTTCCTGTCCTCAGCGTAGTTTCTCTTAGCCTTTGGTGTGTTGATTACCAAACAAACTTCCTTGTTCATAATCAAGTCCACAACATCCGGGCGGCCGGCTCCAATCTTGTTTACAACATCGCACTTGATTCCGTTTGAGTTGTAGAAGTCAGCAGTTCCCTGAGTTCCCACCAGAGTGAATCCCAAGTCTTTAAGAGTCTTTCCG
>CAMNGG010000080.1 GCA_946537975.1 uncultured Treponema sp.
CGAACAGACAATAGACCGGGCTTTGGAAACCTATGCAAAAAAAGGATATTCCCGCGAATGGATTAATCAGCGTTTACAGGCAATTCAGGTAAGAAAAGAACTTACGGATGAATGGGAACAACGTGGAGTGAAAAAGGGTGTAGAGTATGCCATCCTCACCGATGAAATCACAAAAGCCTGGTCCGGTATGACTACCCGAGCATACCGTTATTTCCGAAAAGGATGCGACACAAATAAATACTGTTGTCACAAATCTAATTGAAGATGTTTCAAAATCAACAGAGGAAAAATAATTATGGAATCGGTAATAAAGACACTTCGCGAACAAAATAGATATACTCAGGTAAAACTGGCAGAAGAGCTTGGTATTTCAAGGCAGGCACTTATAAAATATGAAAGCATGGAACAGGAACTCCCTGTGAATGTGATTCGGGGGCTTTCCAAGATTTTTTCTGTAAGTTATGAATGTTTTATCGACAATACATTGCCGTCCCCTGATATAGCCGAAGATGAAGTAATGTTAAAGCAGCTAGCCCGTGATTTTACTAAACTCAAAGCTTCAGAAAAAAAAGCTGTCCTTGAAATGACAAGAATTATGGCGAATGCTTAGATATAAGCCACATGTCAATGACAAAAATTTTGGAGTGTTAAAATATCATAATTCTCCTGAGCATACTTCGCAACCTGAAGTTGCACAATCTTTCTAAAAAGCACTTTGCAATTGGTGGAACTTACGGAGTTTCTTTGTTAATCTATAATTACAAGGAGATATGATAAAAATTACATCCCTGTAATTTTTATCATTGCAGATTTTGCCTTTGGCAAAACTGCTATTCGCTGCATCCTTGCAGCGCCGCTAACGCGGAGTTTTTAAAGGAGATCAACATGAGTTTTGGAAAGAACCTTCAATATTTTAGAAAGCTAAGCGGAAATATGACTCAGGAAGCCCTGGCAGAAAAACTGAATGTAAGCCGCCAAACAGTTTCAAAATGGGAAATAGATGCGGCAAATCCCGAGATGGAAAAGGCGCTTGAAATCTGCAAAATCTTTAACTGTTCCCTGGATAATCTTTTTAGAGATGAAATGGATAAGCAGAGCAATGCATATTCAAACCTGCGGCTTGAAGAAGTTCCAGGCTTTCGTTATGTGGAACACATGGTAATCAGCACAGAGCCCGAAAGCGATGCGATTGACAGAATGTACAGGCTTGCAAAAGAAAATGGAATAGAAACTCCCCGCGTTATCGGCTGGGATTTTCCAAATCTTTCTCAGGAGCAGATCAACGTCTTTAATATGCACGGATACACGGCGGCTTTGATTCTGCCTGATGGAGTTTCGCCCGAGGGTTGCAAAATCAAAGAACAGCCCGCTCATAAATATGCGGCAATTCACGTTGACCGCCCCTTTGAAAATCCTTTCGTGACAATTCCGGGTGCCTATCAAACGCTGGGCGATTTTATGAGAACCAATGGGCTTGTTCAGTCAGCCGAAGGTGTGATTCCCTGCTTTGAAACCGATGGCGAGAGTATGGATATTTATATAGCTTGCAGGTAGAGGGTGACTATGATTTTACAGTTTTTAAAAGCTGGTACAGCTGATGCCGTAAGTCTGATGTGTATTTCGAAAAAAGCCTTTGATAGTGATGTTGAAGTTGGGGCTTCTAGTGTTGGCGGCCCACCCGGATACAATTCGCTTTCCTTTCACACAAAAATGGCCAGAATGAATTGCCTTTATAAACTGGTCGATGATTACAAAATCGTTGGCGGAGCTCTTTTATTTCTAAAAGCTGATGAGCTCAATGTTGGCAGAATCTTTGTTGCTCCCGAACATTTTCGCAAGGGCTATGGAATTTTTATGATGCAGCAGATTGAAGAAAGTTTTGCCGAGGTAAAAGTTTTTACACTTGATACACCAATCTGGAATGTCAGGACAAATGCCTTTTATCAGAAGCTTGGTTATGTGGAAGTTCGGCGCGATGGAGATTTTGTTTATTATGAAAAACGGAAAGATACAGAATGAACTATTCAAATACAAATGAAAAACTATACGACGACATTGCCATCTGGGAAAAAACTGACGGCAGGGATTTGTTTGCCCAGATGCCGCTGGCACCCGATGTAAAGAACGCTCCGACTGTGCTTGATTTTGGCTATGGCTTTGGTGAAAATCTTTTTGCTTTGAGCAATGCTTATCCCAATGGAAAAATCTACGGCATTGATTGCAGTCCGGTCTGCCAGAAAGAAGTGGGCGAAAAGGTTGCAGCGCGCGGGATTAAAAACATCACCTTAATCAATAAAGAAGTTCACAACCTGCAGGATTTTGCAGATAACTCTATGGACTTAGTGTTGCTCTATGATGCACTCCACGGCAGCGATGGCAAAGGCAAGTTTATGCTTTACGAAGAATCTCATCGCATTCTAAAAAGCGGAGCCTGCCTTTCAATCCTGCCGGTTCACCTGAACAACTGGCGCGACCATGAAGGAAAAAAGAAAACCTACACCCCTGCCAAAATAAAAGCCGAACTTGCTGAATACGGTTTTGAATACGCCGGCACCTGCTCCCAGAAAGGCGTCCACTGGGAAAAATGCCACACTCTCTACTACATCAAAAAAGGTACAATAACCTTTGATGCGCTGGAGAAGGTGGAGGTGATGAATTTAAAAAAACTTCCGTGATGACAACTTACTCTGTCATAAAGAAACATTGTTGCAGCTATTCTTTTGTTACCATCACTGAAGGAATGATTCTTTGTGATAAAATACAAAAGATTTGCGGTTTTTTCCTGCACCGTAGGATAAACATCTTTTCCGTCAAAGGTTTGATAGACCGCACTGATACTACCTTCGAAGGATTCGTCTTTTTCGTTTCCAAAAAGAGAACTTGCATCGCCAAACTTCATTGAATCAATAACCTTTCTGGCTTCTTCATAAGTGAGACGATAAGTTGCAGAAGTTCCATCCGGCTTTTTTACACT
>CAMNGG010000081.1 GCA_946537975.1 uncultured Treponema sp.
GTCATCATTGTGGCCGAGTGCTAAAGTTCCCGCACCACACAAAAAATCCAGATATTTGTTTCCTTCTACGTCCTCAACCCATGAGCCTTTTGCTTTAGCAAGCGCGAACGGAAATTTTCGCGGGTAGCTGCGGGCATTAGATTCTGTGGAATCCTGTCTGGTAATGTAATACTGATTTGTGTCTTTTTCCGACATAAACGTTCTCCACTACGAAACAGCGAATTCGCTGTGTGATAATTTTAATAAAGTAAGATAGTTTACCCTAAATATCAGGTTATAACAATACAATTATAAAAAATATTAAAATTATAAAAAAATCTTTAGAAGCTAAAAAACTATGTGACTGTTATAACTTTATATGTTATAATATTTTATCAAAACGACTGGGAGTTTTTTTTATGATAACTACTATACAAACCACTAGGGGGGGGCAAAAGGAGGCCGCTATGCATAAGGTCTCAAAAGCTCTCTTACTTTTTTCTTTTTCCTTTCTTTTAATCTTTAATTCCTGTACAAATCTTTTTGAAAACTCTGTAGATAATCAAAATCAAAATACCCAGACCGCAGATTCAGCCGGACAGACTCCCGATGAAACTTCAACCCCTGCGCCCATTCCAAAAATCACTTTTGGCGGTTCTTTGCGTGTAGAAGGCGCCTTACCTTCTGGCCTGCAGCAGGTTCTTGCAAATCCGGAAGAGGCCACAATTGCCCCGCTTGCAAATGACGATTCCCGTACCGCACGCCCAACAATTTCAACCGGCACAAATTACGAATATTATGTACGCGCTTACACAGACGATGGCGCCCAGCCTGTAGAAACCATTCCTCAATTAGTTGAAGGTGCATATACCTATTCCCTTGCTCTTGAACTTGAGCATACCTGGAAATTCGAAGCAGGCTTCAGACGCAAGGCAGTTGGCGAAGACCCGGTTCGACAGCTTCTTATTGATTATGAATCAAAAACCAATAATCCTTTTTCTATAAATCTTCATACCGCTTCCGGAAGCAGTTACTATGGCGAACAGCATGTCTTTACTCTCTGTCCGTCTCAAAGCGAAAACGGCAAGGGTAGTATTAATCTTTTGATGGATGTTACAGGTGCAGATAACGTTACAGTAACCGCAGTTGATGAAGCGGGAGTAGCTCAGACCTGGACCGGAAATAACACCGTAAATCTTCTCGCTCCATCTAATCCGCCTGGACCTGGAAGCTGGTATATCAGAAGTACTGGAGTAGATACAGCTGATTCAGAAGCTACTGTACATCATGTAAAATCAGGAACTTATGAATTAACTCTGACCTTTTACAAAAATTACAGCATTACAGGGGTAAATGATCCCATTCCAATTCCGGTTTACACGACCTATCAGACTGTAAATGTTTTTGATAACATGACTACCGATACCTGGGTAAATGAAAATGCAACAGTAAGCGGAATCACTCCAGTAATCAGTTCTTCTGGAGCCTTCTCTGTCACTTCTGCTATGGTAGACGCCTCTGTTGAAAGAACCATTTATGTTGGTGTTTCAGATTCAATTCACGAACAGATTCCAACACTTACAGCAAACGATAATTATACCGGAGCCCCTTACGCACCTCTTGCAACTCTTACAAGAGCCTTTAATAAGATTCAGGCAAGAGGAAACGGCGGCCCATACAAAATTTACGTAAGCGGAAATCAAACAGGAAACTTTAAAATTCCTTCCGGCATAAGCACATCTAATGCCTCATCAATCGAAATTAGAAAAGCAGCGGGGAGTACTTCTGCTCAATTAAGTGGTGCTGGAAGCTCTGTATTGAAAATTGAATCCGCCGTACCGGTAACAATCTCTAATCTTCGTATAACTGCAGGACTAGGAGATGAAAATGGAAATGGCGGCGGTCTTAATATCGGCTCTTCTGCTAAAGTTACCCTTGGTGACGGAGCAATAATCGGCGATGACACTGCTTCAGAAATTGCTTACGATCAGGGACATCATTCTAATTCTGCAACCTGTGGCGGCGGTATTTACTGCGAAGGTGAATTGACTCTTAAATCCGGTTCAAGGGTTTGCTACAACTATTCTGATTCTACAGAAAGTGATAAGGGCGGTGGAGGAATCTATTGCAAAGGCGGCAGTGTTAATGTTCTGCGCGGTGCAGAGATTTCTAAAAATGGTTCAAACTACGGCGGTGGTGGAATATATCTTGCAGATAACGCTACTGTAACTTTAGGCAACGGCAGTAAGGTTAGTCAGAATGAATCTAATATTGGTGGTGGACTTCTTGTTGACGCTTCTTCAACCTTAAAGCTGGAAGGCGGACTTATTGGCGGTAGTACAGATGAAGAATGGAATCTGGCTGATGAAGGCGGTGCCGTTTACGTAATGCAGAATGGTACTTTCGAAATTAATGGCAATTCTTTAATTACGGAAGGTTCTGCTAACTATCATGAAAATGATGTCTATCTTGCAAACTCAAAAATTACTGTTACAGGCTCCTTAAGTCAGACAAATGTTGCAACAATTACACCAGAAAGCTGGAGCCGGGGAACCCAGGTACTAGCGGCTGGCGGCTCACTTTCTTCTGTTGAATCAGTTGCATCAAAGTTTAAGGTTTCTGATGTAGATTTTAGTGTAAATAAGCTCGGCATAGATAACAGCAAAGGCGTTCTTGATGCTCCAATTTTTGTTGCCGAATGTGGAGATCCAGATGAAGGCATTGGAGATAGTGGTAATAATGCTAATTCTCACGGAACAAAATCTTCTCCTTATGCCAGCATAAACTATGCGCTTAAAGAAGTTACAAATGCAGACTTTGATTATACCATAACAATTTATGGCGATATTGTAGACACGACACCAAATAGCGGTACAGATCCTGAAACTCACAACATTACTGGCATTACAGCCCACAGCCTTACTCTGGAAGGTTACAAGAGCGAAGGCTCAAACACCAGCTACGCAGCTCTTATAGGAAACGGTAAGTCTACACTAACTGTTAATACCACTGTTCCTGTAATAATTAAAGATCTTATGATAACTGAAGGTTCTGGAACTACTGTTTCTTCAATAACAAAAGGTGGCGGAATCTATTTACAGTCTGGAACCGTAAAACTTGCTGATGGAGCCCATATTACAGGAAACACAGCCATTGATGGTGGTGGTGTATATGTTAATAGTGGTGCAAAATTATTTATGTATGGCTCTTCAGTCATTGGTGATATAAAAAGTACAACAATAACTTCGGCTCCGGAAGATGCCGACCATGCCTCTAATTCAGCTCAGCAAGGTGGGGGTATAGACAATTATGGAGAAGTTTACCTTGGCTACGAAGACTGGACTAACGAAAGCAATAACGTTCCACATGCAATGACAGCTGGTTATGGAATCAGCCATAATTATGGTCAATATAATGGTGGTGGAATACAGAATAATAAAATCATCAGAATGGCAAGTGGAACCATCGGCTTAAATAAAGGTGGAGCTGGTGGCGGAATTATGAATGATAATGATGATTTTGATCAAGATATTAATAAATTATCTGGAGGAACAATAGAAGATAATGTCGCAGATTGTGGTGGCGGAATCTGGTCTAACAATCCGCTTAATCTGCATGGAAATTTAATAATAAAAAACAATGAAGCAATTGATGAATCAGGTGACAGCGGCGGCGCAATTTGGGCATATAGCAAAGTAATTCTAAAGGATGCAGTTTTTATTCCTTACGGAGTTAATAACTCTAAAGCAGAAAGAAAAAATGATGTTGCACTGGGGGATAATGCTAAAATTAAAATTGCAAGTAATTTATCTGAACATGATTCAACAAAACCTGTTGTTATAACACCAAGATATTGGACCAGAGGCTCAGCTGTTATTACAGAAAGTGATTCAACTATCCTTGCAAACAATCTTGCCAGCTTCGCAACTTCCGACGATGACTTTACAATCGGCCAAAGCCCTACAACAGCAACAAATGGTATTCTTAAGGCAGATATTTATCTTGCAGGGGGAGCAAATACAACTTATAAAATTGGAACTCCAGACGATACCGCAACTACACGAGGAACAAAAAAATATCCTTTTAAAACTCTCAAATATGCCTTGCAGACAATTTGTAACGACAGTAATCAGGATTACACAATAAAAGTCTTTGGAAATATTTCTGGTGGTTCAGAAATTCCAGGCTCTGGATTTAGCGCAAAATCGCTAACCATAGAAGGTGTAAGAGGTATGGGGTACGGTGTAAATACTGACCCACAGGATTATTTTTCAGGAGTACAAACCACTGAACCAAAGTCTGCTCTTACAGTAAACAGTACAGTTCCTGTCACCATTAAAAAACTTGGAATGATGTATGGAGGAGGAACAACTGTTGCTTCTTCAATTTATGGAGGTGGCCTTTATATACCTGTTGATGGTGCTCATGTCACACTTGCAGAAGACGCCTATGTTTCTAGAAATATGAAGGGATCTAATGGAAGTACAATTGATATTACTTATGGTGGAGGTGTATATCTTGGTTATGGTGCCAGCCTTTACATGTGCCAGACTGCTTTAGTAGGTTCAAGATGGCGCACAAACGCACAATATTTTTCAGGCACAATAAATAAAGCAGCAAATGGTGCTGGAATTTATAATTGCGGATATCTTTATTTAGGCTATAAATATGAAAATGGTACAATGTATGAAGAAGCATTGACTGCAAATGATTATGGTATTCCCGGCGGTATAAGATCGAACCAAAATACAGGTACAGGCGGAGGTGTCTATATTGCATCAACAGGTCATTTCAAAATGAAATCAGGTGATATAACTTTGAATGAAGCCTGGTATGGAGCTGGTATATATTCGGAAGCAGCCTCAAAAGATGATGCAATTTTGGAAGGTGGTTATATAACATCAAATATAGCTACTCATAAAGGTTCTGGTATTAATATTGCAGCAGGTAAATTTTTTTACGTTAAAGATGGAACCATTCAATCAAACAATAACCGATATACAGACAGATTAGGTGGAGCAGTTTATTGTGCCGGAACTTTAGCAATTGGAGGAAATGCATATTTCCAGAATGGAACGGTTGCTGAAAGCAAAAATGATATAGCTGTGGCTAACACAGGAAAAATCGAAGTAGAAAGTGCCCTTGAAAAAACAGGTACCATTGCCACACTTACAATGGAGCAATGGACCCGTGGTTATGAAGTTCTTATTCCGGGGTCATCTCTTACAAGCGGAATTACTGATGCAATAAAAAGTAAGTTTGTTACAATCGACGAAGACTTTACTTTTGATTTAAAAGGTACAGGAGCTGCAACAACTGGTGCCCTTAATGCGCCAATCTACGTTGCAAGTACAGCAACTACCGATTCAACTCGTGTAGGAAATGCTGGTGTAACTACCGGAGCACGCGGAACAAGAGCAAAACCTTATGCCAGTCTTTACTCAGCCGTAGCGGCCTGTACAGACAGTTCTCTTCCTTTTACAATTTATGTAGATGGAACTGTAACAGGTGGACAAACAATTGAATCAACTGCATCAGCTCCAATAAATGCAAAATCTCTTACAATCACAAATCGACCGGATGCTGTAGCTAATACACATTCTGCGGTTCTTAGTGGAAATAACCTTTATAGAACTTTGGATATTACTGCACCGGATAACGATTTTGAAATCACTATTACAAATCTTTTAATTACGGGTGGAAAACCAACTAATGGTAGTGGCGGAGGTATTTCCCTTCATAAAGGAACCCTAAAGCTTGGCTCTGGTGTTATAGTAACTGGAAATAGAGCCTCTTATGGAGGAGGAATAAATGTTGCTTCTGGTGCAAGTTTATTTATATATGATGATGCAATAGTAGGTGACACAACAGAAACTATTGCTGAATATGACAGTTCAGATTTATCAAAATTTGGAAATTGGGCTCAGTATTGTGGCGGTGGAATTTCAACTAATGGAAACGTATATATTGGATATAGCGGAATTAACGAAACAACACATCAGCTGATTCCTTCAACAATGACAACAGGTGGAGTCAGAAGAAATTTCTGTAGTGCAAATGGTGGTGGTGGTATTTATGTATTTGAAGGCATTGTTGAGATAGGCAGCGGTAATGTTTCGTTTAATGCTGCAGGAAATAGTGGTGGTGGTATTTATGTTCAGGAAGGAACAATAAATCTTGATTCAGCATCCATTTCATCTAATAATTCAACTTCTTCTGGTGGAGCTATATATATGCATAATAGTGCTACCTGCAGTGTAAACATAACTGGTTCTTCTGAAATTATAAATAATTCTGCAAAAAATTCAGGCGGCGCAATCTATATTAGTTCAACTGGTAGCCTTACAATGACAGCCGGCACAATTGGCGGAAGCAATTCTTCTGATGCAAATATTGCCGACAGTGATTCAGATGGAACTGGTGATGGTGGTGCTATCTACAATGGTGGAACATTCAACATAAGCGGCACTGCTTACATTCCATACGGCGGAAATGAAAAATCTAATGATGTCTGTCTTTATGGTACAAGTACTATTACAAAAACAATTACTTTAAAAGATAGTCTTTCAAAGCATTCGTCAGACAATCCTATAGCAATTGTTCCTGTTGAATGGAAACGAGGAAAACAGGTACTTTCAAAAGATTCTACACTCAGTGCAATTTCTGATGAACTCGCTGCTAAGTTTATAACAGTTGACCCTGACCTTAAAGTAAAAGTTAAAAGTGGAGATACATCGCAGGCTATTGTATATGGTGATATTTATATAGCAAGTACCGAAGAGACTGATACTACACGTTCTGGAAATAAGGGTGTGGCAACTGGTGCCCGTGGTACAAGAATATCTCCTTATTCTTCTTTTGCAACTGCTTTAGCAACAGTCAGTTCAGATAATAATAAAATTATTTTTGATGGAACAATAACAGGTTCTGTTTCTCTAACATCTTCAAACGTTCCTAGCGGAATAACTTCATTAGAATTTGAAGGTCTGGTTGCAACAGGCGCACAAAGCAGTAATGCTGTACTTAAAGGCAGCAGCGGTTCAACACTAACTGTAAATCTTGCAAACGCTACAAACACTGTTACAATTACAAATTTAAAGATTACAGGTGGTGCTGCAGGTACTGGAAATGGCGGTGGAATTAACATTACAAAAGGAACTGTAAAACTTGGTGATTATGCGAAGATTGATGGAAACTCTGCTTCTGGAGGAAAAGGCGGCGGTGTTTATGTAGCCAGTGGTTCAAAATTATTAATGTATGGAAAATCTCTTATAGGTGATAGTACTAATTCAACGACAGTAGCTCAATCTTCATATTCTAATACCGCTAAATACGGTGGAGCTGTATATAACGAAGGAGAAGTCTGTCTTGGATACAGTGCATTCACGAATATAAATAATAAAACCGAATCTTCAATTGATACAAATTATGGAATCAGAAGAAATAATGCCAGTACATCCGGAGGAGGCATTTATTCTGATGGTGGTACAGTATATTTTAAGACAGGAACAGTTGGATACAACTATTCGGCCGGTAACGGTGGAGGTTTCATCAATACCAGCAGCACAGGTCATACAGGTTCAAAGATAAATATGTATGATGGAAAAATTATTGGAAATAAAGCAGTAAACGGTGGAGCTGTATATTTAGAGACTCAAACTACTAATCAATCATCGATAACAATGAGTAGCGGATCAGTTGAAAGTAATGTTGCAACAACTTCAGGAGGTGCAATTTATATTGGTGCTAAATGTTCTGTTGAAATTACAGGTGGCCAACTCGGAGGAAATAATCTTCAAAATACAGCCGGAACGAGTGGTGGAGCAATATATCAGAACGGAACATTTATACTTGATAATTCAGCAAAACTATATTCTGGTAGTACAAAAACAAACGACGTATTCCTGACAAATGAAACCTATATTTACTTAAAATCAAACTATAGTTCAAATTCAACCTATGCCCCAAGAATTACATTGGATACAAACGGATATTGGACTTTTGCAAGAGTAATACATCAATATAGTGGTACGACACTTCCTTCTTCATATTCATATATTTCATTAGATTCATCTCAATTAACTTCATTAAATCTAAAAGCACCTAATTCAAAAGGTGCACTTATGCCTACCTCAACAAGTTATTCTGTTACGACAACTGCCGAGGCTGATTCTGGAGATGGAATTGTTGCAAAGGCTGGAAATGCAATGGCTAGTACTGATAATATTACAATTACAACAAGTGTCCCAATGAAACTTAGAAGTTTCTGCCTTCCTGATGGTGCTAAATTAACACTACAAAAAGCAAGCAACTTTTCTACAACCGATGTACTTTTAACAGGATATGGAACCATTGGACAAGATTCAGAATCGGGTGATTGCGGTGAGTTTATTGTAAAAGGACTAAGCAACACAATGGGTTACAGATCATTAATGGAAATTACAGATACTACAAGACTCTATAATGTTACCTTAATGAATAATCCAGCTATTGCATATACTTTGACTGGTGAAAAATATAATAAAGGTGGAGCAATTTATATTAATGCTAGTAAAGACGTCAGTTTACATAATTGTAAAATAGATAATTGTAGTGCAAGTCAAGGTGGCGCTATTTATAGTAAAGCTAATTTATTGGAAATTGATAACGCAACAACAATATCAAATTGTAAAGCTTCTACAGATACAACTCGTTTCCCTGATGCAGAAGGTTGTGTTTTATATTATACAGGTTATGTTGACTCTACAATAAAACTCTATAAAAGTTCTTATAATACAGGAAACAACACAGCTACTAATAGGCATGAAATATATGTTAAAGACTTTACTTCATATCTATATATTTATTGGAATGGAAGCAGTACCGCTTCTGAATATTATTGGACTGATTATAGTTATGGCTCTTGGATAACAGGTCCTTAGTGGATACAAGCACAGTGTCTTAGCATTACATATTTATAAAGCTTCTTATCAAGGAAGGGGAAATACTTATAAAACTGATATGCCATATACTCCACATTTGATTTATTTATCTATTTATGAAGGATCTTATTGCCGATTGTATTTTGATGGCTCAGCAAGCATTTCTCTATCAGTTGCACGAGGTGAAGGTCCTCAAACATCTAATTAAGGTTAAACAAGAACGGCGGTCTTCCACTCCCGGAGTCCGCCGTTCTTTGTGTAATAGGGAAGTTTCTTTTTATGCCTGTACAGGCTCCGGTTGCTTTTTAAGTGCTTCAAGAACTAGATCGAGCGGTGCATCCATTTTCTGTGCAGCGATTTCAGGCTTTTCTTTGTATTCATTTACAAGCAGAAGTGCAGCTTCTACGGCTTTCTGTTGTGCACCATCTCGGCGCCAACCTCTGATACTTGCTTCTTCGTCATATTCTGTAAGTAATGTCATCTTAACCTCCGCCTTCTGCTCTCTGATATAACCTTCTAAAAGATTTTGTTCACAGGCCCAGTCAATTGCTTTATCAATAGCTATTTCTGTAGGCATACCAGCATCCTTATTTTCTTTTATTTTACTCGTGAACTGTATATAATCATATAACGATTTGCATTTTTTTTGAAGAGATATAATTTTCTTCTTTAAATAGAAATTATTGAATTTAATGTCACACGGATTCGGAAAATCTACGATTTTCCATTTTTTTTGAAAAGCATGATATCCGTTCCCATTTTAATGAATTACCTCCAAAATTAACTAAGAGTCCGATTTGATTGTTTGATGCTTTTAAATAATTAATTACTTGGGCTTTATGTGCAGAAGTTAATATAGATACAGATTTTAATTCCAGAATAATCTTTTCAAAACAAACGAAATCCGCGTAATATTCTTTTTGTAACTGTTTGCCTTTATATATTATTGGAAGAATTTGTTCTCTTTTATAAGGTATTCCTTGATTATCAAACTCAAGTGACAATGCTTCCTGATATACAGCTTCAAGAAAACCATTTCCCAATTCTTTATGTACTTCAATACATGCATTAATAATTTTTCGGGTTTCATCTTCATAAATTAGCATATTCATCTCCTGATTTTGCGTAGCAAAATCGAATCCGTGTGACAATAATCTCTACATATAAAGTTGTTTTGATATGCCATTTTACGCAGTTTTTTGGGAAAAAAGTTTGAAAAAGTGTGAATTTTTGTGAAATTTTACGGTGATGCGCCCCAAGCGTGGAGCAGTGCCGCAGGCAGCCACCGGACTGAGCGTAGCGAAGGAGGAGGCCGACCGTAAGGGAGGCTCGATAAATCTCGCACCCCCATTTTTTGGATGTTCCTAAACGACAGTCCCGATGGACTGTCGTTTTTAACGGAACTTCAATTAAGGGTGGAAGGCGCCTTGGACTGTGGATTTGGGCCCGAATATGGTGTATAATAAATTCAATATTTTATAAGAGATTTTGGAGGCGACGTAACGTGTTGGAACCATTGAAGAAGAGAAATGATCTGGCTGGGCCTAAGGTTGTGGAGGCTCTTAAAAAGCGGCACTTTGAGGCTTATTATATTTCTGACAGTAAGGATGTGGCTGCTAAGGTGCTGGAGCTGATTCCGGCGGGGGCTTCTGTTTCCTGGGGCGGCGCTACTACTGTTGACCAGCTGGGAATTAAAAAGCTGCTTGCTGACAAGGGCTATAAGATGATTGACCGCGATACTGCCAAGAGCCCGGAGGAACGCGAAGAGATTATGCACCAGGCTTTGAATGCGGATTTCTTCCTTATGAGTTCTAATGCTATTACGGAAGACGGCGAGCTTTTTAATATTGACGGTAAGGGTAACCGTGTGGCCGCTCTCTGCTATGGCCCGAAAAATATTTTAGTGATTGCGGGTATGAATAAGATTGTTCCTGATATGGATGCGGCTTATTCTAAGGTTAGAAGTTATACAGCGCCGGTGAACGCTATGAGGTTCTGTGACGCAACGCCGTGTGCTAAGACCGGGGAGTGCGGCGACTGTCTGAGCCTTCAGTCTATTTGTGCTCAGTTTGTTGAGACTCGCATCTGTAAGCCGGAAGGCCGCATTAAGGTTATTCTTGTCGGCGAGGATCTTGGTATATAATAAATCGTCATGCTGAACTTGTTTCAGCATCTCTGTTTATGAGATTCCGAAACATAGGGAGCGGCACTGCATAGCAGGGCAAAAACAGTCCAGTGGACTGTTTTTAGCGAGTCTCCGAGCAGCTATGCTGCGAAGGTTC